>WBXE01000100.1 GCA_008932955.1 Verrucomicrobiota bacterium | reverse complement strand
GGCCAGGCTCACGGCTTCCACGCCATGGTTCATCGGAAAAGACTCGTCGGTCCCGCAGACCACCAGGCATCGTTCCGGCTTCACATCTTCGGTGGCATGGTGGAAGCCACGTTCCAGCCTGGGTGCCCGCCCGCGCTTGATCTCCACTGCCCACGGCCGCTGATGCCCCGGCAGCTCAAGCACCAAGTCAATTTTCGCGCCGGCGGCGCTGCGGTAAAAACATGCACGCCAAAGGCACCGGGGTGTGAAGATTGGCTCGCGCAAAGTACGCAAAGACGCAAAGGAAGATAGGTTTCTTGGTGGATTCATAGATGCTTGCTCCCTGAACTGACATGGCCGGCTTTGATGGGGAGAGCCGGCATCCTGCCGGCTGTGTTTGGCATCCTGCCGAACACTCTTTGGACCGCCTGCGAACAACGTTCTCGATTGTTGGAGTCTCCGGTAGTTTTGATAGAAGCGAAATGCGGAGGCAACGGAGGGCGCGGAGATAGACGCTGAGCGAAACCATGAGGGTCCCCATTTCCAGCAGGGCTGCAATTTCAAATATTCTCAGCCCCAATCAGCCTTAGCGCTCCTCTCTGCAGCCTCCGCCCCTCAGCGTTTCGCGTCCTCTCCGCCATATACGCAGCAGCCCCGCGCGCAACCCTCTTCCAATCGAACATCCAAAATCCAACATTCCATGGTGACAGATAAATAGTAGAGAATCGTGGTGAGCGCCACCATGGCAGGGAGCTGCGACAGAATGTGTCGCATTGGGCGGATTCGCTCGGAACTTCCGCTTCATGGTAAAGCGCCGCATTGAAAAGGGGCAATTTGCCGATAGTCTGGGGAGCAATCCGACGCTACACAATGGAGCAATCTGCCGCAAAACCTGCATACACACCCCGCCACCTTCAATCGACCTTGGAGCTGGCCCTGAAGCATTGAGGCGCCTCCAGAACGTGCCCTGCAATGGCTGCGACAGTATCTCCGCTCCATCATCGAGCGGGACATTCATGACGTTGGCCAAGTCAAAGCGTTGGCTATTATTTATCTGTCACCATGTGCTTGCCACACCTCTTAGATAAAGCAGCGGCGGCAGTCATAGACCGCCGCCGCCGAGATGGTATTGCATTGGCTAGCGACGGAGACAGACCGCCGCCACAAGGCTCAGCGTCTGCTCACTTTGAGGACGAAGTGAAGCTGGCTTGGCTGGCACCTTTCTTGATTTTCGTCTGCTTGATCCAGCTCATGGTGGAGCGGAGCTTGGCGCCGACTTTCTCAATCTGATGGGTGGCTTCGGTCTTGCGCAGGGCGTTGAAGTGCTTGTTGCCACCGGCGTATTCAGCCGTCCATTCATTGGCAAACTTGCCGTTTTCGATCGCCTTGAGCTGCGCTGCCATGCGCTTTTTGACCGAGCCATCGATGATTTTGGGGCCGACCGTCACATCGCCGTATTCGGCGGTTTCGGAAATTGAGAAACGCATGCCGGCGATGCCCGATTCGTTCATCAGGTCGACGATGAGTTTGAGTTCGTGGAGGCACTCGAAGTAGGCCATTTCCGGTTGGTAGCCCGCCTCGACGAGCACCTCAAAGCCGGCCTTGACCAGCGCCGAGGCGCCGCCGCAGAGGACGCATTGCTCGCCGAACAGGTCGGTGACGGTTTCTTCGCGGAAGTTTGTTTCAAACACCCCGGCGCGCGTGCAGCCGATGCCGCGGGCCCAAGCCAGCGCGATTTCCTTGGCCTTGCCACTGGTGTTCTGATGGATGGCGATGAGGCCGGGCACGCCCTTGCCTTCGAGAAATTGCGAGCGCACCGTGTGGCCCGGGCCTTTGGGTGCGACGAGGATCACATCGACGTTTTTCGGCGGTGTGATGGTTTTGAAATGCACCGCGAAGCCGTGTGAGAATAACAGGGTCTTGCCCTTGGTGAGGTTCGGCTCAATGTCCTTGTGGTACACCGCTGGAATCACCGTGTCTGGAGTTGCCACAAAGATCACGTCAGCGGCTTTGACTGCCTCCGCGGTGTCCATCACCTCAAACCCGAGCTTCTGGGCCACTTCGCGCGACTTGGATTTCTTGTACAGCCCGATGATGACTTTCAGGCCGCTGTCCTTGAGGTTGAGAGCGTGAGCGTGGCCCTGAGATCCGAAGCCGATGACGGCGAGGGTCTTCTTTTTCAGGGGGGTGATGGTGGCATCCTTGTTGGTGTAAATTTTCGCGGCCATGAGGGTAGAATGGGGGAATGTGGGGGATCGTGCCGAAGTCATCGTAACATCGACGGCCGCGACCCTGGCGTAAGATCCCGCAGGGTCAAGCCTCCATTTTGAAAATTTGTTTGTGAGGAGAGGTCGCGTCACAGCGGCCTGGCGTAGCTATTGCAACGATTGCCCCAACCTTCGAGCCAACGTTTTTCACCGCGCTGCGGTGGCGAATTGCCGACGCGGCGAGCTAGCACCCGCTTGGCCGAGGCGGCAAATTCCGCCGCCGCCGCTTGCCCGCCTACCACCTCGTGCATCCCAGCGAGCACTTGCAACAAGCCCCAGCCCACACCCTGGTAGCGCTCCGTGGCTAGGCTCCCGTCGCCCTTGAAATTCACGTAGTCGATCAAGGCGTAGGTGCCATTGGGTGTGGCCCCCACCTTGCGGTAATTCGCCTCAATGCGGGCCCGCTCAGCGACCGGGGCCGTCGCAAGGATCTTGGGCAGCGCCGCCCGCGAGCGCGCTAAAATGAAATCCGTCTGCAGTCCGACCTGGGCCGCGAGCCAGTTGCGCAGACCGGTCATTTGTGCCCCGTTGAACGCTTTTTGAAACTCCGCCTTGGACGACCACGGGCTGGCGGCTGGCAAAGCCACGGCCGGCAGCGCCACTGCCCGCAGCTTGGCGAAGGCCACAAACTGCGGCCATGTCTCATTGAAACGCCCCCGCTTGCCTGCCGGATACCAAATGAAATGCCCGATGCCCAGCGACGGAAATTCCTCCCCGGCATTCCACGTCGTCAACCCGTCCACCGTGCCGGCGCATTCATTGCGCCAGATTTTGCGGCCGATGGCCGATTTCTGCGCAGGGTTCAAGGTTGTGGTCGCGGCCGCCATCGCTTGCGGCGGCGGACTTGCCAGCGCGCAGTCAAGCCCCACCAACATCGCCACTCCAACAAAAATCACAGGTCGCATCACGGCCAAACTAGCCGCTCCCGCCCGCTCCGGCAAGGCCGCATGCTCAGGCACACCCCGAAACTCATAACCCCAAGCTCTGTCTTGCCTGTGGCTCGCTCATGCCGGAAGCGATCAGTCGTTGCAAAGCCTCCTGCAAGCCCTCGGCGCGGCCCTCGGCATGGCCCTCCAAGCGGGCACTTGTCATGAGGGTTTTTTCACTGCTAACCTCATCCCAATACGTGTCGTAGGCTTCGAGTTCCTCGTCGTTGTAGCTGCTTTCCTCAAGACACCCGAGGGCCTCCCGGATATTTGAGTTGAGCTTGAGCCTTTCGGCCACCTCGCTGTCGCGCGTCTGGTCCTTTATATCCGTTAGAAAACTCAACCACAACTCTTTCATGTTGTCTTCCTTCTGGTGGAACTTGGGAAGTTCCACGAAGACAAATTCCATGCCGTCGAGGCGCCGGGTAGGATTCTCCAAATTGACAATGGCAAAATGGTGGTAGTAGGCAGCGGATTGGTGATCAAACACATCATTGACCAACGCCAGCACATAGACCGGTTGAATGGCACTCCATTCCTGCCCCCTGCGGAGTTGTTTCACATAGGCCTTGCTGGCGTTGAAGACCACCCTCTGCTTGAATGACTCGCTCCAAAGCATCTGCATTTCCACCAGGAATTGCCGCCCGTGCAGGTCCTTGCAGCGCACATCGACCACCGAGTGCTTCACGTAGGGGACTTCCGGGACCAATTCGTTGGAGATATATTCGACTTCCACCACCGGGCTGGACAAAGGCAACAAGGCATTGAGCAAACTCATCAGCAGATGCTTGTGCTCACCAAAAATCCGCTTAAAGGTGAGATCGTTCTTGGGATCCAAGTATCGGCTCATACCTTGAGCATAACCAGCGCCACCGCGCAGGCAAGCTGATTGTCACGCCGCTCCGCCCGTCGCCCTGCGTGCATCGCAAACCCACGGCCGCGATCGGCAATCCAAGCAGAAAAATCCCAAAAATTCCGGCCAATTTGCCAGTTTGGACTTGCCAAGCTGGCGAATTTCTGCTTTGTCCCCCCTCCGGACTTAGTTCCGCACATCCACCCCCGTACCAATTTTTTTTGCGACCAGCGGCCGATCATGCTTCCTGACAATGTGGTTTTGTCCGGGCCTGAGGGGTCGCTTTCGCCCATCCCCAGATTCCCTATGAAAAGCGAGCTCGTCGAAAAGGCCTCTGAAATTGTGACCGACCCCCTAGTGTTGGTCAACCTAGTGTCCCAGCGCGTCAGACAATTGAACAGCGGGCGCGCCCCGCTCATCCCCACCCGCCCCAGCATGGGCGCGGCCGACATTGCCCTCACCGAGCTCATCGAGGGCAAAATCCGCCTGGTTCCTCAAATCCCGCTTTAAGCCGCCCGGCAGCGCTTGCCAGGCATTCCCCCTCATGAGTTCGGATATCGCCACCAACCGGAAGGCCGGCCGCGATTTTCATATCTTGGAAAAATACGAGGCTGGCCTGGAACTCAAAGGCACCGAGGTGAAATCCATCCGTGCCGGCAAGGTCAATGTGTCCGACGCCTTTGCCCGTGTGGAAAACAACCAGGTGTTCCTCTACGGCTGCGATATCCAGCCCTGGCAAACCGCTGGCGAGTGGTTCAACCACGCCGCTAAGCGACCGCGTCGGCTGCTGCTCAACAAGCGCGAAATCCTCAAGCTCGCCACTGCCACTACCATCAAGGGCTGCACCTTGCCGCTGCTGCGCATGTATTGGAAAAACCGCCGCGTCAAAGTGGAACTCGGCGTCGGCAAAGGTAAAACCCACTCAGATCAACGCCACGACCTCAAAAACCAGGTCGAGCTGCGCGAGGCCCAACGCGAAATGGCCCGCTTCAACCAGCGCTAAGCACGCGCCGGGCCCATGGCGGCGAGACGCCATCCCTCCTTGAATGCGGTGGCTCGCCACCGCCTAGCCAAGCCTAGGAGTGCGGTGGCTCGCCACCGCCCTAGTTAGCCAGCTTGCTGGCGAGTGTCGGCTATCGCCCACGCTGCTGTGGCATCGGCAGCTCATGGATAACTCCGCGCCCCGGCGGGCAAGCCCGCCCCTGCCCGGGCGGGGGCAAGCCCCCGCACTCCGCGCGGCAGCTCGCTGGCGAGCGTCTGCCTAGGACTGCGGTGGCTCGCCACCGCCAGGCCACGAGCCAGCTTGCTGGCGCGTGTGGGCATCATGGAGCGGGGGCTGCTTGCCCCTCTAGCCCATGAGACGCGTAAGAGCAAGCCACCCCTTCTTGAGACTCACTCACGCCACCGGCGGCGGGGCGAAGCCATCGCGGTAGCTGCGCCGCACGAGGGTGGCGGAGGCTTCCGGGTGATTGGTGAAGCTGAGGCTGGCCTTGTCCCAGCGCAGTTCCTGGCCGGGGAAGCGGCCGGCTTTGACGGCGAGTTGTACGGCTTCGGTCATGCGCAGGGCATCCCGGAAGGGGCTGCGCAATTCGGTCTTTTTGCCGAGGCAATTGTCGACCCAGGCATGCCAGTGGTTGAGCGGCTCAAACTCCGGCAAACCCGGCATTTTCAACCCGGCCGTGAGTTGCCCTTCGCGCCAGACTTCGAGCCGACCTGCGGCGGTCAGGGTGAGCACTCCACCCTCGCAGACGACCACCGTCATGTTCTCATCGGCAAATTTTCCGGCTGGCAGGCCAAGCGCAGCACGCGAGACCGCCTGGGCAGAATCGCTGTAGTGAATCGGGAATTGTTTGCGGGAAAAATGTGGGGAATCCACCGCGTAGGTGATGGTGCTACGGCACGGATGCGGGTGAAAGTCGAGCTTGGGTGCCTGCTGGCAGTGGTTCAAAACGGCGATGGGCGAGCGCAATTCATCGTAGGCATAAAACAACACATCAAGCACATGGCAGCCCCAATCGCCCAGCCCGTTGCTGCCGTAATTCCACCACGAGCGCCACACCACCGGCGCCATGCCTGCGCGGTACGGCACTTCAGCGCAAGGACCGAGCCATAGGTTCCAATCGAGACCGGGCGGCGGCGGCGTGGGCTCGGCGATGCCCCGGTCGAGGTTGAAATAAGCCCGATTATTGGGTGAACCGATCCACACGTGAGCCTCCAGCGCCTTACCTAACATCCCTTGGCGGAGAATTTCCACCGCCGCCCGGCGCCCGGCAAAGGCCATGCGCTGGTTGCCGAGTTGGGTGACCAGAGCGGGTCGCGCGATCAGCGCCTTTTCCATCATGTTAATTTCTTCCAACTGATGGACCAGAGGTTTCTGGCCATAGACGTGTTTGCCGCAGGCCAATGCGCTGAGCATGATCGGGGCATGGCTGTGATCCGGCGTCGACACTATCACCGCGTCAAATTGCTCGCCTTTGTTAGCAAAGGCATCCCGGTAATCCCGACACTGAAATGCCCGCGGGTGATCCTTGGCGGCCTGGGCCAGGGCTCCGGCATCCACGTCGCACAGCCCAGTAATGTCCACCAGCGGATGACTCGCCACTTGCCGACGATCCTCCCCGCCAATCGTGCCCACGACCCCGATGCACAGCACCCGCAGCCGGGTGGAAGGTGCAAGTGCTGGCGTTTGCGGCCAGGTTCTAGCGGATAGAGCCAGACCAGCGGCACCCGTGGTCCACATAAAGCGGCGGCGATTGATCGGTGGAATCATGCCCGGGTAATACTGACGAGTCAGCGCACCTATTACAACAAACCGCCTTACGGCTCAGGCCGGGTATTGACCGCTGAGGTAGCCGGTGAGTTGTTGGATCGCGTGGCGTTGGGCGTGCATGATCCAATTGACGACATCGCCGATGGACACCAGGCCAACGAGACGCTCGCCGTCCATCACTGGCAAATGGCGGATTCGGTTGAGGGTCATGCGTGCCATACATTCTTCGATGCTGTCGTCCGGGGCGATGCCGATGGCCGGCCGCGAGAGGATTTCGCCGACGCGGGTATTGCGCGAAGTTCGCCCTTGAAGGATGACCTTGCGGCTGTAGTCGCGCTCGGAAAAAACTCCCGCCACGGTGGCCCCATCCATGACGACGAGCGCGCCAATGTTCATTTCGCCCATCAGTGTGAGCGCGTCGAAAACCAGCGTGTCTGGTGTGGTGGTGGAGACCTCGGAGCCCTTGCTGGCGAGGATTTGACGGACGGTGCCGGGGATTTGCATGACGATTTGGGTTGGATTAAGATACGAATCCTAGGCAGCGAACCCCACAGTGGCAAGCAATCTCGCCGGAATTCTGACAAGACTCAACATAGACACAAGACGGCAAGACCCAAGAGAAGACGAGAAAGCGGCACATCTTCATTCTCCAGACTAACTGCGATCGGATGCAGTCAGTTATGGAGCGACGACGTTATTGTCGTCGTGTGGAAGGGCCGGCCATGAAACAGAGCCTTCAGCACGTACCATGGGCCGCCCTTCCGCAATCACCCCAGGAATGGGGTGGCTCCTTAATTCTTGCGTCTTGGCTCTTGCTGTCTTGTGTCTTGCGTGCGGCAATGGGTAGAGTCGGCGCATGAACGCTTTGATGAAATCCACGCGCAAGCTGGCCGACGCACTGCGGGGCTTGGAGTTTTCCCCACCGGTGGCCCAGGTGTACCGGCCTCTGGACTATGCCTGGCAACCTCATCAGCTGTATTTGCAACGTTTTGGCAGCGGTCCCAAGCGCGTGCTCTTCCTCGGTATGAATCCAGGCCCCTTCGGCATGGCGCAAACCGGCGTGCCCTTTGGCGAAATCACCGCCGTACGCGATTGGATGGGCATCCAGGCCGCCGTGGCTAAACCGCCCTGCGAACATCCCAAGCGGCCCATCGACGGCTTCGCTTGCCAGCGCTCGGAAGTCAGCGGGCAGCGCCTGTGGGGCTTGTTCGCCGCCCGCTATCCGCACGCCGCAGACTTTTTCGCTGATCACTTTGTGCAGAATTTCTGCCCGCTGGTGTGGATGAGCGCGAGCGGCGCCAATCTAACACCCGATAAGCTCGCCGCTGCCGACATGCAACCCGTGGAGGACGCCTGTCTGACGCACCTGAGGGAAGTTATCGAACTACTACGACCCTCGTACCTGGTCGGCGTGGGCGGCTTTGCCGAAACCCGGCTGCGCCTGGCCGCAGCCGCGTGTGGTAGCACGGCCGTGATCGGGCGGGTGCTGCATCCCTCGCCAGCCTCCCCCGCCGCCAACCGCGGCTGGGCTGCGGCCGCCACCCACCAAATCCAAGCCCTCGGCGTGTGGTCGGTTTGAGATGAATTGTAGCGGCGGCCTGTGACCGCCGATGGGCATGAGATGGCGCTTGGAGTGCGGCAGCTTGCTGCCGCCAGGCCAAGCCAGCTTGCTGGCGAGTGTTGGAGTGCGGCAGCTTGCTGCCGCCGGGCCAAGCCAGCTTGCTGGCGAGTGTTGGAGTGCGGCAGCTTGCTGCCGCCGGGCCAAGCCAGCTTGCTGGCGAGTGTTGGAGTGCGGCAGCTTGCTGTCGCCAGG
>WBXE01000099.1 GCA_008932955.1 Verrucomicrobiota bacterium | reverse complement strand
CTCAACCTCCAGGATTACAAGTACCTCAGCGCCGATTGAGCGGAAACCGCTCAACCGTCACGCAGCAGGGACTGCGGTGGCTAGCCACCGCCGGGGCAAGCCAGGGACTGCGGTGACTCGCCACCGCCACGCCAAGCCAGGGAGTGCGGTGGCTTGCCACCGCCGGGCCAAGCCAGCTTGCTGGCGCGTTTGCATCACAGCGGCACTTCATGCACGGCTCCGCACCACGGCGGGCAAGCCCGCCCCGACTAAGGCGGGGGCAAGCCCCCGCACTCCGCGCGGCAGCTTGCTGGCGCCTGTCCGTCAGGAGTGCGGTGGCTCGCCACCGCCACGCCAAGCCAGCTTGCTGGCGTGTGTGCATCACCGCGGAAACTCATGCACGGCTCCGCACCACGGCGGGCAAGCCCGCCCCGACTAAGGCGGGGGCAAGCCCCCGCACTCCGCGCGGCAGCTTGCTGGCGAGCGTCTGCCTAGGACTGCGGTGGCTCGCCACCGCCCTAGCTAGCCAGCTTGCTGGCGAGCGTCTGCCTAGGACTGCGGTGGCTCGCCACCGCCTAACCAAGCCAGCTTGCTGGCGGGTGCCGGGATTCTGCGCTTGCTTCCGCCGATGGGTCTGCTGAGCTTAGCGGCATGCGCAAGGTGGCAGCTGCAGGAGAAATTTCTAACTAAAACGATGACAACCCGCGAATTGATGCAGCAAGGCGACGAGCATGCGCTGGTACTGGTGACGGTATTTGTGGCTTTGCCGGCCGCCACCTGGCTGCTAGGTCAAGTTCACCAGAAGGACAAGGGCGGCGAAGCCCCGTGGAAATATCTGTATTGCGTGCTGGTTTATCTGGCGTGTGTGCCGGGGATATTCGCGGCGGTGATTAGCGGTTACGTCCTGTTTTTCAGCCGGGAGAATTTTCTGGATATGAGTTTGCTCGTTTCCATTTTGCCGATCGTGGCGATGGTGATGACGCTGGTGTTGTTGCGCAAGCACGTGGCCTTCGAGCAGGTGCCAGGCTTCGACCGCTTGTCTGGCTTGATGGTGATGCTGGGTTGCAGCTTCGCCATTGCCCTAGCGATCCAGAAAACCCGCATCTGGATTCTCTTCGGCGGGTCGATTGAGCATTTACTCATCTTGGCTGCCGGGGGCTTTGCGCTTCTCAAGTGGGGCACCTACGCGCTGTTCCGCAACCGCAATGAGCCGAAGAAGCCAGCGCCCAAGTTTCCTAGCGCTAGAAGCGCCGCGCCGTGAAATTGCCCGCGAGCTCACCGCCGGGCCGCCAACGTGCCAATTCCCGCAGATGCCCACCCGGAAAAATCCAGCGGGAATGGCCAAACCTGGTGACGATTCACTTGGCAGCGGCCGGTTTCTGGCACACACTCGTCTCCGCGACCGCTAATTTCTGCCTGCCACCTCCCCACCTCCCTATGACCATGACCCAATTGATTGTTGGAAGCGCTTTGCAGCTCGGCCTGTGCCTCGGTGCCCATGCCGCCCAAGCCGGACCAGAACCCGCCAAGCCCACCTCACGCAGCGTGCGTGCCATCGAAGGCTGGACCCTGCGCGTCGATGACCGCCTGCTCCAGCCACCTAACGAAGAATTGGGTACCCGCATTTTGAAAAATATCGACGCGCGCCTATCCGACATCAAGGCGGTTGTCCGCCCGCACTGCCTGGCCAAGTTGCAGAGCGTCACCATCGTGCTCGACATGAGCCACGGCAAACTGCGGCCGATGCAGTACCATCCCGAAGCCGAGTGGTTAGTCGAAAATGGCTATGCCGCCGATCTCGCCCACTGCGTCCACATCCCGGTGGCCGCCGAGTTGCTAGCCCCGCGCCAGATCAACGTCCAACCCTGGTGCCTGTTGCACGAACTCGCCCACGCCTATCACGACCAGGTGCTCGGCTTCGACGAAGCACGTACCCGCGATACCTACGCCCGCTACAAAGCCAGCGGCCACGGTGATTCTGCCTTGCTCATCACCGGCGAACGCGTCCGCCACTACGGCCTAACCGACCACAAGGAATTTTTCGCGGAAATGACCGAAGCGTATTTCGGCACCAACGACTTCTTCCCGTTCAACCGCGCCGAATTGATGGCCGCTGAACCTGATATCTATCAATTAATGACGGCCATCTGGGGCCCGGTCCAAACCGGGTCCGAAAACAAGTCAAGCGCCCACCAGACGCTACTGGCCCATCCGCCGCTGGCTCCCGGCGCGGCGGCCACCACGATGTGGTACGCCCAGCCCGCCAGCAAATGGATCGAGGCACTGCCAGTCGGCAACGGCCGACTCGGCGCGATGGTCTTCGGCGGCACCGCGAGCGAGCGCATCAATCTTAACGAGCAAACGATCTGGACCGGCGGCCCCTATGATCCGTCTCGCAGCGGCGGCCCGCAAGCGCTGCCGGAAATCCGCCGCCTCGTCTTTGCCGGCAAGGAATGCGCGGCCGAGGCTTTATTTAACCAGACCATGATGGGCAAGCCCGTCGATCAGATGAAGTACCAACCGCTTGGTGACTTGTTGTTAGAATTCCCGAAAGACCATCAAGCTGCTACTGATTACCGCCGCGACCTCGACCTAACTACCGGCGTGGCCAGCGTCACCTATCAAGTCGGTGACGTCGAATACCGGCGCGAGGTGTTTGCCAGTGCGCCCGACCAGGTCGTAGTCGTTCGCCTCTCGGCGAGCAAACCTGGTGCGCTCACTCTCGCCACCAAGCTCGCCGGCATCTCTAACACCAAAACCCCCGGCGACGAATCTTTCACCAGCGAAGCCACAAAGGACGGCGAGTTGGTGCTGCGCGGAAAAACCGGCAGCATGGCCGGCATCGTGGGCCGCGTCTGCTACGAGGGCCGGGCCCAGGTACTGGCCGATGGCGGCAAGCGCGTTGTTAGCAAGGATGGAGTGTCGATCGAAGGGGCCGACTCAGTCACTGTGATTATTGCCGCAGCCACCAACTTCAAACACTACAACGACATCAGCGCCGATCCCGCAGCGCGGGTCAGCGACTACCTCGCCAAGGTCAAGGGCAAGGAATTCAACGCGTTGCGCGCCGCCCACGTCGCCGATCACCACAAAGTCTTTGGCAACGTCATGCTGAGCCTGCCAGAAACTGCGGCCTCCGCGCTGCCGACCGACCAGCGCCTCACCGACCACCTAGCGGCGAAAGACCCGCAACTGGCGGCGCTGATGTTCCAATACGGCCGCTATCTATTGTTAGGAAGCAGTCGTCCCGGTTGTCAACCGGCCAATCTGCAGGGGATTTGGAACGAGGACATGAATCCGGCGTGGGAAAGCAAGTTCACCACCAACATCAACACCGAGATGAATTACTGGCCGGCGGAAACCACCAGCTTGCAGGATTGCACCGAACCGTTGCTGCGCATGGTCCAAGATCTGTCAGAAACCGGCGCTAAAATCGCCAAGGATCACTACGCTGCCGGCGGTTGGGTTTTCCATCAGAACACCGACCAGTGGCGTGCCGCAGCCCCAATGGACGGAGCCACCTGGGGCACCTTCTCGGTCGGCGGCGCATGGCTGTGCACCCACCTGTGGGAGCACTATCTATTCAGCGGCGACAAGGACTACCTGCGTCAAATCCAGCCCTTGCTCAAAGGTGCCTCACAATTTTTCCTCGATACACTGGTGGAGGAACCCTCCCACAAATGGTTGGTCACCTGCCCATCCACCTCGCCAGAAAACTTCCCCGCCAGCCCCGGCAACGGGCCGCACAAGGTCGAAGGCATGGGCTACGATGTGCCCGGCACCACCATCTGCGCGGGCTCGACGATCGATTTGGGAATCGTCAAGGACCTGTTCACCGCGTGCAGTGAGAGTTGTCGGATTCTGGCGGTGGACGAACAATTCGGCAAGAAAGTAGCTGCGGCTCGGGCGCGTCTGGCGCCGATGCAGATTGGCAAAAATGGCCAACTGCAAGAATGGTTGCAAGATTGCGGCGTGCTCGAATCGAAGCATCGCCATATCTCTCACCTCTACGGCTTATACCCTAGCAACCAAATCACGCCCGCCGCCACGCCCGAGTTGGCGCAAGCCGCCAAGGTCGCCCTCAACCTCCGCGGCGATGTCGGCACCGGCTTCGGCATGGCTTGGAAAGCCGCCTGTTGGGCCCGCCTCTACGATGGCGACCACGCGCTGAAATGCCTGTCTAACTTGGTGGCCCTGCAAACCACCCCCAACCTATTTTCCAAGTGTTTCCGCGCGGCGCAGGTGGACGGTGCCCACGGTGCCACCGCCGCCATCGCCGAGATGCTCCTCCAATCCCACGCTGGCGAAGTCCATCTGCTACCCGCACTGCCCAAGGAATGGGCCTCCGGCTCGGTCAGCGGGCTGCGCGCCCGCGGCGGCTTTAGCGTCGATCTAACGTGGCAAGATGGCCAACTCACCGCCGCGGTGATTCACTCCCAATCCGGCAACCCCCTGCGCGTCCGCTACCAGCACAACGTCCGCGACGTCACCCCCGCCAAGGGCGAAGCCTTCCGCTGGAACGGCAAGTAACTGAACGGCCTTAAATCCATAACTCTTTCTTTATCCGTGCATTCCGTGGTTTCTATTTTCCTTTCTAGCGCCAGAACCAGGTGGGCGGGTGTGGCACCTGGAGTAACTCGGGCTAAGGAGCCACCACATTCTTGTGGTGGTAGCGGAAGGGTGGCCCATGGGTACGTGCCGAAGGCTCTGTTTCATGGCCGGTCCTTCCGCACGACGACAATAAAGTCGTCGCTCCATAACGGGCCGCGGCCGGGCCATGTTAGTCGGGGGGATTAAAGTCCCTCCTGAGTGCCCACCAACCCAAACAAAATCTTATGATCGTTAGTATTTTCAATGATGTCATCGGCCCGGTGATGCGGGGGCCGTCCAGTTCGCACTGCGCCGCCGCGCTGCGCATCGGCCGGCTCGCCCGCGACCTGATGGACGCGGAGTTTTGCGACGTATTGGTCGAGTTCGACCGCAACGGCTCGCTGCCCACCACCCACGACACGCAGGGCTCAGACATGGGTCTGTTCGGCGGTCTGCTGGGCTGGGATGCAGCCGACGCACGCCTGCCGGACTCGCCACAGGCGTTGCGCGACGCCGGCGTGCGCCTCTCTATCGAAACAGTTGACGCCGGAGATCCTCACCCCAATACCTATCGACTCACCCTGCGCAGTGAGCGCGAAACCCACACTGTGCGCGCCATTTCGACCGGCGGCGGCATGATGGAAGTAATCGATATCGACGGCTTTGCGGTTTCGATGTTCGGCGATTGTTATCAGACCCTGTTGTGGGTGGAGGGGCCGGCAGCCGAGTTCATCGCACGATTGGAAACCCGCTGCGCCGCCGATGCTATCTTGCTGCACGAGGCCGACGGCAGACAGCTCATCGAGGTCAAGGCAGCGGAGTTTGTGAGTGACGCTGTTCTATCCGAACTGCCGGGCATTCGCTCTATCAAACGTCTCGGACCGGTGCTGCCTATCATGTCGCGCAAGGACACGCGGGTGCCCTACGGGTCCTGCGCTGAAATGTTAGAGTATGACGCCCGCCGCGCCACGCCGCTGTGGCAACTGGCCGTGCAATATGAAATGGCACGCGGCGGACTCTGTGAGACAGAAGTCGTCGCCAAGATGGTGGACATCGTGCGCATTGTGCGCCGGTCGATTGCCGCAGGCATCGCCGGCACCCACTACGACGACCGCGTGCTGGGCCACCAATCCGGCCGTTTCGACGAATTGATGCGGGCAGGCAAATTGCTGGATGGCGGCGCTCTAAATCGCATCATCCTCTATGTCACGGCATTGATGGAGGTGAAAAGCTCGATGGGCGTGATCGTCGCCGCGCCCACCGCCGGTGCCTGCGCGGCGCTGCCCGGCGCGGTCATCGCCATGGCCGAGACCATGGGGCTGGATGAAGAAGCGATGGCCAAGGCATTGTTAGCCAGCGGCCTCATCGGCGTGTTCATCGCCACCCGCTGGACGTTCGCCGCAGAAGTCGGCGGCTGCCAGGCCGAGGGCGGATCTGCTGCTAGCATGGGCGCCGCCGCCTTGGTCACTTTGGCTGGCGGCACTTTAACACAGGCCGTGGCAGCCTCCTCGATGGCCTTTCAAAGCATGCTCGGCCTGATTTGCGATCCGGTTGCCAACCGCGTCGAAGTCCCCTGCCTCGGCAAAAACGTCATGGCCGCCAGCAACGCGCTGGCCTGCGCTAACATGGCCCTCGCCGGCTACGATCCAATCATCCCGCTCGACGAGGTGATTGACAGCGCCAAACACGTCGCCAGCCAGATGCCGCGCGAAGTGCGCTGCACCAACCTCGGCGGCCTTTCTATCACTCCCACCGCCATCGCCCTCGAAGCCAAACTCGCTGCCCGCCGCGCCAGCAGCTGCGGCAGCGGTTGTGGCTGCGGATAGAGAGCGCAGCCCCCGCGCCAGCCATGCCCGACTTTGCCCTGGAAGATGCCCTGCACGCCCGCGGGCTGGGCTGCGTTGCCGGGGTGGATGAGGCCGGACGCGGGCCGCTGGCCGGGCCGGTGGCGGCGGCGGCGGTGATTTTGCCGCTAGGCTTCCGCGACCCAGGGCTGAATGACTCGAAAAAACTCAGCGCGAAAAAGCGCGATGCACTCTATCAAATACTAACGGAAGATCCGCGTGTGCACTGGGCCGTGGCCTTGGCGTCGGCTGAGGAAATCGACACACACAACATTTTGCGGGCGACGCATCTGGCGATGCAGCGGGCGGTGGCGGCGCTGGGTGTGATGCCGGACCATTGCCTGATCGACGGCCTGCCAGTGCGAGGGTTTCCGTGGCCGCACGACGGGATTGTGAAAGGCGACGGGCGTTCCCTCTCGATCGCGGCGGCGAGCATCGTCGCCAAGGTCACGCGCGACCGATTGCTAGGTGAAATCGACGCGGAATTTCCACTTTACGGCTTTGCGAAACACCAGGGATATGGCACAAAGGTACACCTTGAAGCACTTCGGATTTACGGCCCTTGTCGCCACCATCGTCGCTCGTTTCAGCCCGTGGCTCAACTCACCTTGCCGCTTGACCGGGCCTGACGGCAAACCGCACGACGGCCAATGGCTCGGCCGCTACGGTGAAAACGTAGCCGCCGCTTGGCTGCGGGCCCATCGGTGCCATATTTTAGCTAGAAACTTCCGCAATAAGCGCCGGGGGCGGCGCACCGGGGAAGTGGATATCATTGCCCGCGAGCAGCGCCTGCTGATGTTCGTCGAAGTTAAAACCCGCCATGAGTCTAGCAAGATTCGCCCCTTCGATGCCGTTACCAAGGCCAAGCAACAACTCATTGAACGCGGCGCCAACGACTGGCTACGGCGCCTCGGCACGCGGAACCTGCCGTGGCGCTTCGACGTGATAGAGGTGTACGTCGCCGAGGGCAAGCTGCCGCGGGTCAACCGCGTGCGCGATGCGTTCTAGCCAGGCTGCGCCTCAAGACACAAGACTTGGAGACACAAGACGCAAGACAAAGAAAAGAGGGCGTTGCGCATCTTCTCTTGTGTCTTGTGTCTTGTGTCTTGTGTCTTGTGTCTTGTGTCTTGTGTCTTGTGTCTTGTCTTGCAATCCGGCTTGCCCACACCGCGTCTCTACCGTATGCTGGCGCGGCGAAATATTCATGGCGAATCTATCTGAATCTATGGCTTGGTTGGCGCGGCGTGACGGCAGCGTCGTCATCGGCCACGGTCCGTTTGAGGCGGCTGCGGCGATGCCGGCGGCAGGCACCGCGTTTTACGTGAGGGATTTCGCCTTGCGCGAGGCGCGGCCGTGGAAAATCCCGGCAGCGGTCGAAGTCATCGACAGCGGCGAGTTTGCCACGCGACATGTGGCGGTGGCGGCAGCGCCATGCCAGTGGCAAGCACTGGATGCCGCGCCATTTGCGGCGGTGTTTCAAGAGGTCATGGCAGCGATTCACGCTGGACTGTTTGAAAAAACCGTGCCGGTGGTCACCGAGACTGGCTGTTGCAATCATGCCCCCGGCCCCGCCATCATCGCGGCCATGGCCCGTCAAAGCGCTCCGCTGTACTCGTTTGGCTGGTCGCAGGGCGACAGCGGGTTTGCCGGAGCCACTCCCGAGCTGCTCATTTCATTGGACGGGTTGCGCCTCGAAACCATGGCTCTGGCTGGCACCGCCCGCCGTGATGATTGCGATGTGTTCGCAGTCGACTCCAAGGAAATCCGCGAACACGAATACGTCGCCCAAGCACTCGTCGCCAAACTCACCGACCTCGGCCACCTCCAACGCTGCCCGCGCGAGATCCTCGATCTCGGCAGCATCGTCCATTTCCTCACCTCGCTGCGCCTCGATCTCCACCAGCCTCAAAGCCCCGAAGCACTCGTCCAACGCCTCCACCCAACCCCGGCCCTCGGCCCCCTGCCTCGCACCGCCGACACCCTCGCCCTCTTGCTAGAGTGGCGCGACCGCCTCGGCTGCCCAGACACTTTTGGCGCCCCCTTCGGCGTCTGGCACGCTGGCCGCTTCGATGCAGTCGTCGCCATCCGCGGCCTCTGGTGGAATAACTGCCAACTCACCCTGCCCGCGGGTTGCGGCATCATCGAGGCCAGCCGCCTAGTCAACGAATGGCGCGAGCTGCGCCTCAAACGCGAGGCAGTCAAAGCCGGCGCTTGCATGCCGATGGGGTCAGT
>WBXE01000098.1 GCA_008932955.1 Verrucomicrobiota bacterium | reverse complement strand
GGCCTTGTCGACCCAGGCGTCACAGGAACAATCCAACGTGCCCGTCTCATTTTGATATATCACCCCGATTGCGCCGGCCGTCAACTGGTTTCCCCACTTTGGGACTGTCCCTTTTGAGCGCGCCGTCAACTGGTTTCCCTACTTTGGGACTGTCCCTTTTGAGCGATCTACTATTTGTCTGTCACCATGTAAGACTGGCGGCGAGACGCCGCCAGCACTGCCTGCGGCGGGGACGTCGCAGCTACCTTGAGGGGTTGGCTTGAGCAGGCCGAGGGTGTCGAGGCCGTTGAAATCCATCTTTACACGCTTCGCCACCACCGCCAAAGCCTAGGATTGGAAGGGCGCCTATCATCCTTCAGCATCCTTCAGCATCCTTCGCCTACTGGCCTGCAGCGGGCTGCGGCGGGATGGTGACGGGAGGCGTAACGGCTGTGGCGGGACGGCTGAGCGCCGAGGGCACGCTGGGGGGCGTCATGCCGGCAGCAGGCGGAGTGGTTCCGGCAGGGGCGTCTTTTTTGAGCAAGGCGGCACGCTCTTTGAGGAGAGGCTCGATGGTGGATTTGCTGACTTTGAAGTTGCGTTCGGCAAACGCCTTGTCCTTTTCGAGGCGCTCGCTAAGTGTCTTGAGGCGTTCGGTGAAGGCGGTATCTTTGGCCTTGGCGTCCTCGGGCTTCTCGCCTTCGGCTTTCCTGCGCTCTTTGGGCAGCTCGGCGGCCACTGCAACCGTTAGGACGTAGTTATCGCTGGCCGGTGGTGTCGGACTGGCTGGATTGGGAGCTGGCGGTGGAGTGGCAGCGGGTTTGAGCGGTGTAAAGGTGAGCGTATAGGTAAAGCCCTCAAGCGTCTCGATGGTGGCGCAGCGCTTACCCGTGGGCTGAGTGAGTTCGGCCGTTTTGGCGGCAGGAATCACATCGTCAAACTTGGAGTAGGAAAACAGACTCTTGAGTGGGTCTGTGGCTGTGGTGTCGAGGGTTTCGCCGGCGGCTGCCCCGCTGAGGGTGAACGCAGCCTCTTCGGTTTCGCGGGCCAGCTTCCAGGCGAGGTCCGTCTTGTCGGGCTGGGTGATGGCGATGGATTTGATTTTTTCGATTTGGATGAAGCCCTCGGCGAGCCAGCGTTTGGGATCATTGCTGAGGGCGGCGAACGACTCGCTGACCCGATAGATCGCTTTACTATCGTCATGGTTGCGGATGAAACGTCCGTTAGGGGCACCGCCATAGGGTGAAGTGGGGGCTTCCGCAGCGGCCCGCCGATCAATGGAAACTGTGGCGAGAGGCTTGCCGCGGGTGTCCTTGATACTAACGGTCACACCGCGCTTCTCAGTGCTCGTGGCGGATTCATCCAGCCCAAAGCGCGGCGCTAACGAGGGCCCCGCCTGGATCCCCTGCGTCACCTTGAGCTCTTCCAGCGTGTCGAGAAACTCGGTGACAGTGCTGGCATTGGCTGGATAGTCATCGCGCTGACTAACCACCCATTTGCCGGCTTTTTTGGCTAGCTTGGTTACGTCGCCAACGCCTTGAATATCAATCTCGGCTGCCTCCGCGACCGGCAATGAATCCAACAATTTTTGGCCGGGCATGCGGGCGGTGGTGGCGGCCGAGGCGTGTTTCTGGCCGAACTTGATCGAGGCGACACCGCCGCCGAGGGCGATGGCGATGATCCAGAGGATGATCACTTGACGTTTATTCATGGAGGGAGCGGTCTAAAATTTAAGATTTGAGATTTGAGATTTGAGATTTGAGATTTGAGATTTGAGATTTGAGATTTGAGATTTGGAATTTGAGATTTCGGTTAGCGGGCGCGGGTGGCGGAGCGGCGTTTGATGAAGAGGCCCAAGCCGAAGAGGATGACGAGGGTGGGCATGACGGTGACGTCGAGGAGGGTGAGGTTGCCGGCAAGGCGGTCTTTCTGTCGGCGCAGGTCTTTTTGTTTTTCGCGGATCATCTGCGAGACGGCGACTTGTTCTTTGCGCAGTTCGCGGATCTTGGCTTTCGTCTCGGCTGAGAGAGTCGCATCGGTGGTTTGCGATTTTTTGGTCTGCAAAGCATTGACTTGTTGGGCGAGTTCCTGCTGGCGGGCCTCAGATTTGGCAATATCGGCGCCCGCAGTTTTGTTAAACTCCGCTTCCATGTCCTTGATCACCGTGAACGGACGGCGGGTGGCGGCGCGGGACCGCGAACCGATCAGGTATTTAGAGCCAGCCGCCTCGTCTAGCAGATTGAACAGCAACGGAGCATTGCCATTGGCCGGTGACGCCATTTGCATCCCGCCAAAGTTTTGCACCCGATAGGCAAACGGATCGTAGAAGGCATCCACATCGCCTATCAAAAATACGTTGCCTGGCGCAACGCCCTCCTTGAGCCAGGTCGGCTTCGGTGCTTCCTGCTTTGCCTCGGCCGGCAACTCGCCCACCTGCGGTGTTTTGTCGGCCTTGGGTGCGGCAGGTGTTTGACCGGGTTTGCCATTGGGGAAGGCGGATTTGAAGGTGCCGCTGAGGTGGGTAACCAGATCAAAGGCGGTGCCCTTAGGTTTGAGCGAGGTGGTCAAGGACTGATCGAGAGTCGAAGCCCGCGTGGAATCGACGAAGCCAGCCTGCAGCGAGGAACGCACCAAAGAATTGACCGCCACCCCCGCGCTGCCGGTTTGGGTGAAGCCACCCGGCAGCAACATCATGATGGACTCCAAATTCTTGGTTACGATGCTGTCCTTCTGCGGCATCGCCTTTTGCGACAAGGTCAGGATGGCCACCGCATCGGTAGGGCGGCCGTCTTGCCCTTGCATGGTCGTCATGTAGGTGGGGTCGGCTAACACCTGCGTCGATTCGAAGCTCATGCCCCAGGCACCGAGCAAGGTTGGAAGCGTGGAGCTGGTGGGAATGCCGCCGCCGCCCATCATCGGATTACCGCCGCCACCAGTGCGTTGTGCCGCCACCGAGAACGCGTCCAAACACGCCACCACCGTGCCGCCGCCTAGCAGGTATTGGTCCACTGCAAACTCAGTCTCCGGCGTGATCCCCGCAGGATGAAACAACAGCAGGACCTGGATTTCCTTCGGATCAATCGTGATCGGGGTCATGCCGAGGTCCTTGACTTGGAAGGATTGCTTCAATTGCTGATAGAAAACCCACGGCTGGTCAGGGCGTTGGCCGGGCATTTGCGCGGGCTTGCCTCCCAGTTGCAGTGCGGACATCACGCCGATGACCGGTTTGCTGGGGGTGGTGACTTCCGCGATGGCTTTGGACAGGTGGTATTCGAGCATGGTTTCCTCGTTAGGATCGAGGAAAGGGATCACGCTGGTGCGGTCCAGACACGACACCGCCAAGCCGAAATAGAGGTTCTGGTCATCCATCCGCTGGCCGTTGATTCCATCAAGATTGGCGGAATCCTCGGCATCGGTGTCGGGCTGCGGATCGAGTTCGTCGATGCGCAGTTGGCCCTTGGATAACGAACTGTATTCCTTGAGCAACTCGTCAACCCGGCGCATATGCAACTTGAGAGCCTCCGGCATGTAGGCGGTGCTACGAGACGCGTAGTAGCGAATCACCACCGGCGTGTCCAATGCCGAAACAATCGCACGGGTGCCCTCCGAGAGCGTGTGCAGTTTGTTCTCAGTGAAATCGTGTCCGCGGCTGCCGACGGGGGTGAGGGCGACGAGCCAGTTGGCCAGCACGGCGATGGCGACCAAAGCGCCGACGCCAAAGGCGGCGCGGGTGACGGGGTGGGTTGGTTTGTGGGCCATGGGATGAAATGGATGAATTTTAAATTATGAGCTAGTAAATGTTAGGAGCGTTTGGCCGAAAGGATGGCGCTGGTGCCCAGCAGGGACACCAGAATAATGGACCCGAACCACACCAGATCCTGCAGGCGGAACAGGCCGCGGTTGAGCGAGCTGAAGTGGTTCCATACGCCGAACGAGACGACCGCCTCGATGGCCGATGGCGACACGGCTTTGCCCAGTTCGCGGGTGAAATCATCATACCCACACAGCACCATCGTCACACAAATCAACACCGAGACAATCAGACAGACGACTTGGTCGCGGGTGCAGGCCGAGACTAACATGGTGATGGCCAGAAACGTGCAGCACACCAGCAGACTGCCGATGTAGCCGGCCAGGATCGCGCCGTTGTCGGGATTACCGAGGTAATTGACCGTGAGGACAATCGGGAAGGTGCAAGCCAGGGCCACCAACCAGACGGTAGCCGCCGCGACGAATTTGCCGATGATGGCACTACTGGTGGAAACCGGGAAGGTGCCTAGCAACTCGATGGTGCCGTTGCGTTGTTCGTCGGCCCACAGGCGCATGCCCACGGCCGGGGCTAGCAGCATGAAGATCCACGGGTGCCAGAAAAAGAACGTCCATTCGAGTGAGGAATCGCCCACGCGCATGAAATTGCCGAAGCTGAAGGCCAGCCCCATGGACAGAAGTAGAAAGATCACAATGATCGCGTAGGCGGTGGGCTGGGCAAAGTAGCTGCCAAGCTCGCGTTTGTAGATGGTTAGGGATGACATGGAAGAAAGGGGATGAAAAAATGCTGGGTAGAGAACGGACGGGCTGGCTCTTGGGGCTGGTGGCTTAGTGGGCGGCTTCGGTGTCGCGGGAGGTGACGGTGCGGAACAGGTCGGTGAGCGAGCCGCCGCCGGATTGGGCGACGAGTTGCGCAGGGGTGCCGTCGGCGACGATTCTGCCACGGTCGACGATGACCGCACGGGTGCACGCGGCCTCAACTTCTTCGAGGATATGAGTGGAGAAGAGGATGGCCTTGGTCTGGCCCAGGCGCTTGATGAGTTGGCGGACCTCGTGCTTTTGGTTGGGATCGAGACCGTCGGTCGGCTCGTCAAGGATGAGCACCTCGGGGTCATGCAGCAGCGCTTGGGCGAGGCAGGTGCGGTGGCGGTAGCCTTTCGAAAGGGTGTCGATCGACTGGGCCGCTACGGAGGCGAGCGAACAGGTATCGATGGCACGCTCGACGGCATCCTTTTTGGCGTTGCCGGATAGGCCGCGGATGGCGGCGCAAAACCGCAAAAACCCGATGACGGTCATATCGCGGTAGAGCGGCGCGGATTCGGGCAAGTAGCCGATCTTGGCCTTGGCTGCGGCCGGCCGATCCACGATTGAGATGCCACAGACTTTGGCATCGCCGGAGGTCGGCGGGAAAAATCCCGTGATCATCCGCATGGTGGTGGATTTGCCGGCACCATTGGGCCCGAGAAACCCTAGCACCTCGCCTTTGTTCACCGCAAACGACAGATGGTCCACGGCGGTTTTGGTTCCAAAATGTTTGGTTAGACTGTCAACTTCGATCATGTGGATAGGTGGAATGAAGGTGGCTTTTTTTCTACGACTCGGCTGTTAGCGTTGCAGCCCCGGCGTCTTGTGTAAAATCATGCATTTTCCCTAGCGACGAGGGAAATATTGGGAAGCTGGCCACCGCCTCGTGACAAGCGTAAGAGTCTGAGTGGCATGATCCTAGTAAGGAGCCACCACATTTTGTGGTGGTGGCGCAAGCGCGGCCCATGACCCCGGAAACCGAAGTTCAGCACAACTCGAGGTTAAATGAACCACGGATTACACGGATTAAAATAGGGGCCGTCCAGAGCTTCGATAGTGCTGCAAAGGGTGCGCTAATCTAAAGCCAGAAAATCCGTAAAATCCGTGTAATCCGTGGTTTTATGATCAAATTCAGATTTCAACTTCGGATTTCGGGTTCATGGGCGTTGTTTCCGCACGACGACACTAACGTCGTCGCTCCCTAAGGCCGATCCTGCGGCCCGCGGTCGCGGTCGATGCGGAATGGGCGGCCGCGGAGGCGGGCGTTGCGGGTGCGCTCGATGACTTGTTGGACAAAGGTTTCGGGGACATCGACGAGCGAGTGTTTGGGAAACAGGGAGATGCGGCCGAGGCAGCCATCGGGCAGGCCGGCCTCGCGGTAGAGCATGCCGACAATCTCCTTGGCCATGACGCCATGGGTTTTCCCCAAGGATAGGAACAAGCTGGCCATGCCGGCCTCGGCGCTATGAACCTCCCGCGAACCCGAGCGCTCTTGACGCTCCGGCCGCTCTTGGCGGGGACTCGGTCCGCCTTCACGCTGAAAGCTGGGGTCCCTAGATTTTTGAAACTTGGGATCGCGCGGGTCGCGGCGTTCCGGTTCACGATCTTCCTCGATGGCGGAGCCTTCGCGGCCACTCGCCTCGCGCAGCAAGGTGACCAAGGCACCGGCGATATCCGTCGGCGTGTGCCCTTGTTCGAGCAGGCGGTCGATATTATCCTGATAGGCATCGAATTTGCCGCTTTCTAGGCGTTCTTTCAAGGAATCAAAGATGAGGTCGGCGCGGCGGCCTTCGACTTGTTCCTGGGATGGGATGCGCTCACGCCGGATCACCGAGCGGGTGTAGCGCTCAATGGATTGAATGCGGTAAATTTCCCGCCCGTAAACGAAACTCACCGCGCGACCCGAGCGCCCGGCGCGGCCGGTGCGACCGATGCGGTGGACATAGTCCTCGGGGTCGGTGGGCAGGTCGTAGTTGAAGACAATATCAATTTCGTCGATATCAAGCCCGCGGGCGGCCACATCGGTGGCCACCAGCAATTCGACGGACCCCTCACGAAAGCGCTTGAGCACACGTTCGCGCATTTGCTGGGTCATGTCGCCGTGCAAGCGATCGGCGGCATAGCCGCGGTTGACGAGATCTTCGGTGCATTCATCCACCGAGCGCTTGGTATTGCAAAAAATGACGGCCAGTCGTGGCGGGCTCATGTCGAGAATGCGCGAGAGCACCTCGACCTTCGAGCGTTGGCGCACTTCGAAGTACGATTGATCGACGGTGGAGACGGTGCGGGATTTTTGCTGGACCTCGATAATTTCGGGGTTTTTGCCGAAGCGCTGGATGAGGCGTGAGACGCCCGGGTTCATCGTGGCCGAGAAAAACAAGGTCTGATGCTCAGCGGGAAGGGCCGCCAGCAACTCGTCCATTTCATCGCGGAAACCCATATCCAGCATGCGGTCTGCCTCATCGAGAATGGCCAGCTTGACGCGCGAAGCATCCAGGGAACCGCGCCGCAGATGATCCAACAGGCGGCCGGGGGTCCCCACAATCAACTGGGCACCGGAGCGCAGGGCCCGCAATTGGCGATCCATCGGTGCCCCACCGTAAACCGGAGTGGCGTGCAGACCAGTGAGTTTTGAGCCCAAACGATGCACGTCCTCGCACACCTGCACCGCGAGTTCGCGCGTCGGGCAAAGAATCAGCACTTGTGGATAGAGTGAATTCACATCCAGCAGGGCGAGGGCCGGCAAGGCGAAAGCGGCGGTCTTGCCGGATCCGGTTGCAGACAGGCCGACCAGATCGCGGCCCTGCAAGGCTGCCGGGATGCTCATCGCTTGGATCGGTGAGGGGCGCTCGTAGCCCAGGGTTTCAATGGCTTCAAGCAGGCTAGCGGGAAGGCCGAGTTCGGAGAAAGGGGGGGTTTCCATAAGGGGGGACGTTGCGTGGGAGGGGGTCGGGCGCTGGCTGTCGGACAAAAAATACCGCCGCTCCCGGCGGAGAGTCATCGACTTGTTCCACGCGGAAAACAAGCATTGAAAAATCCGATGGCAAAAAAAAGCCGCAGTGTCAGCCAAGATGACGCTGAAAGCCAGTAAGCGCCTGCAGCTCCGACCTGCCGCTGAATGTGCGCTTTGCCTGCCGGTGGGCGAGCATTGCGGCGGTCATAGACACGCCGCTACAATGCCGGTTCATTGGCGGTGCATGGGCAGCGCCGGTCATAAACGCGCCGCTACAATGCGCCGGATCGACTTGCGTGTGAGGGCGAAGCCCCGCTAGAGGTCGCCGGACTTAAGGAAGTGGGCGGTGGTATCGGCGAGCCAAGCCGCGCTTTCCCAGGGCACGCGGTGGCCGCTAGCGGGCGCCACGGCCAGCCGCGCCTGTGGCGACAAACTCACCGCGCGGCGGGCCAGCGCGAGAAACTTGTCATCCTGTTCGCCCGCCACCCATAACACCGGAATGCTAATTTCGCCTAACCGCTGCCACAGGGGTTGCTGCGCCCCGAGCGACCAATCCATGAAGCTGCGGGCCACCTCGCGCCGCCGGGTGACCAACGCACGATCCGCCGCTGCGTCGCGGATTGGCGTGTGGCCCAACAGCGGCTGCGCATTCCAAGCAGCGAGAAATCGCGGCCAATCCCCACCAAACGCCTGCGTCGCCCACGCCGCATCCGCCTCTAACCGTGCCGCCCGCTCCGCCGCTTCTTCCAAGCCCGGGTGCGCCGACACCAATACCGCCGCCTGCCACGGATGGCCTTTTTCTAACAACGCGTGCAGCGCCAGCCGCCCGCCCAGCGAATATCCTAACAATGCCCGCCCGCTGCCGCGGTGCACCTCGCCTCCGGCCTCGGCGTTGAGCGCTTTGCCGAAGCCCTCCAATGACTCAGACCTATCCTCCAGAAAGCGCCACAAGTCCACCGCACGGCTGCTGATGGCCGCGGCGGCCAGCCGCTTGGCCAGTGCCCGCCAATCCGCCGCCACTCCCACCGCGCCATGCAGGCACCAACATTCCAGCGGTCCGGCTTCCCGACGTTCATCGGCTTGTTTCGAGTATTGCAGCATGGCCGGGGCGGCATGCAGCATCGACGCGTCCGATACAAATGTCCACGCCTATCCGAAAACCCGGGATCTTTGGCAGGAGGACAGGTGCAATGGAACCAGTCCCGCTTTTCGAGCGTGAGGTTTTGGAAGT
>WBXE01000097.1 GCA_008932955.1 Verrucomicrobiota bacterium | reverse complement strand
CGCAGGACGGCAAGGCGCAGGACGGCAAGACGCAGGACGGCAAGACGCATGACGGCAAGACGCATGACCCAAGACGAGATATGAGAGCATGGCGCTACTTCAAGTTTGAGGGAATCCAGCTTGCTCGCTCCGGCCTCAAAAAACTCAGCCCAGTTCACTGTGCTCAGAACCTCCCCTTCCGTTTGAGGAGCTTCCCCAACGGACGCCAAAATTGGCCGAATCGCCGGAAATTTTTGGAAAATCCGGCGCTTTGGCGGATTTTTTACGGAAATTGCTATTTTGGGCTTGCATCGGGGTGAGTATGGGTTATTCACCGCTTCCCAAATTATGGCTAAGAAAAGTTGGATCGCACGCAACGAGCGCAAAAAGAGAACCGTCGAGAAATTCACTGAACTTCGCATGAAGCTCAAGAAGGAGAAGGACTATATTGGCCTTTCCCAACTGCCGCGCGATGCGAGTCCGACCCGTGTGGTGAATCGTTGTGCGATCACTGGACGCCGTCGCGCATTCCTGCGCCGCTTCCGTCTTTCCCGTATTAGTTTCCGCGAACTGGCTTCTGCCGGCATGATCCCCGGTGTGACCAAGTCCAGCTGGTAAGCTGGTCGGCGGTTTGGTTTTGGCGCGGGATGGCATCCTCCCGTCTCCGCGTCCCTGCAATGCCCATTTACGAATACGTTGCCGAAACCCCGGATGACCCAGCGCATTCGTGTCGCATTTGTGCGCGCGGATTTGAGCTCAGGCGTCCCGTGGACCGGGTGCCCTTGCTAGTTTGTCCGATGTGCAAGCATCCGGTGAAAAAGCTCGTGTCGCGGATCAACACGCCCAGCATCACCAAACCTTTATCGGTAAGTGATGCCAAGAAAGCGGGATTCACCGTGCTGGAAAAGCGCGATCAGGGGGTGTACGAAAAACTCTGATGCTATGAACGGCTTTGGCATCAACTGGCTGGCGACGGCGGACGCGACACTCTATCAATGGCCGACGGCCAGCGAGTGGCTGCTGTATGTGAGCGGGATCGTATTCTTTCTGATCCTCAACGCCTTATTTGTGGCGGCCGAGTTTGCCTTTGTAAAAGTTCGGCCCAGCCAGCTCGAGGCGGAGGCCAAGGATCGATCGAGCGGGGCGCGGGCTGCCCGTAAAATCGTTGAGGACATCAACCCGTATCTATCCGCCGCCCAGCTCGGCATCACCGTCGCCTCGCTGGCTCTTGGCGCGCTGGGCGAGCCGTTCATTGAAAAGCTGGTCGGGCCGCTCATGCAGCAGATCCCGTCGTTCCCGCCTAGCCTGGTGTCGGGCTTATCGTGGGTGCTGGCGATCGCTTCGTTCACTATCTTGCATGTGGTGCTGGCCGAGCAATTGCCCAAAATGATTGCCATTCGCCGGGCACTGGCCACCACGCTGCTGCTGGCGCGGCCCATGCGTTTGTTCTACAGGCTGTGCAGCGTGCCCATCCGCATGCTCAGCGGTGCCTCCAACTGGCTGGCGCGAGTGATTTTCCGCATTGAACCGGCCAGCGAGCACGACCAGGCGCTCAGCGCGCACGAGCTCGCGCTGTTGGTGGCCGAAAGCGAGCGATCGCAGGAAGTGACCGAAACCGAACGCGAGATTCTCGAAAACGCCCTCGAACTCAACGAAGTGTGGGTGCGCGATGTGATGACTCATCGCGGCGAAGTAGTCGTCGTCGATGCCGAGGTCGCTTTCGACGTCACCCTCGACTTGGTTCGCAGCACCAAGCACACCCGTTTCCCGCTGGTTCAGGGCCACCTTGACCACGCCATCGGCTTCATTCACGTCAAGGATCTACTCAAACTGGTGGGCGAGCCCAAGCCCGACATCATGGTCATCAAGCGCGACCTGAAAGTGGTGCCCGAAACCATGCCGCTGGACGTGTTGCTGAAGTTTTTCCTCAAGGAAAAAACCTCGCTGGCCTTGGTGGCCGACGAGTTCGGCCATGCCTCCGGGGTGGTCTTCCTGGACAATGTGATCGAGGAGTTGGTCGGCGATATCCAAGACGAGTTCGATAACGAAAGCTCAGCCTTCACCCGTATCAACCCCGAGGAATTCGTCACCGCCGGCACCACCACCCTCAACGAACTCGCCGACTACGATGAGGACCTCTATCTGGAAAGCGGCGAGGTGACCACCGTCGGCGGCTACATCACCCAACAACTCGGCCGGTTCCCGGAAGTAGGTGAAGCGATCATCATCCGCGGCCACGAGGCCAGAGTCACCAGCACTGACGGCCGCCGCGTCGGCCAAATCCATTTCCGCCGCCTAGCCACCACCAACGGCGGCAACGGCGGCAGCGGCGGTGCCGGTCGCGCCTGAAGGGGATTTGTGGATTGAGCCGCCCGGGCTCACTTGGCCAGCTGTGGCCCGTTATGGAGCGACGACTTTATGGTCGTCGTGCGGAAGGACCGGCCATGAAACAGAGCCTTCGGCACGAACCCATGGGCCACTCTTCCGCTAGCAGCCCAAGAATGGGGTGGCTCCTTAGCCCGAGTTACTTCCAGGTGCCACACCTCCCCGCCTCAGCTAACAAAGCTGTAATCGTAGGGTTTGCGCATTTCGCGGCTGGCAAAGCTATTAGCCTCCGCGGCGTTATCGCCGATGAACACTTCCTTGTCCGGATCCCACTGGAGTTTCTTGCCAGTGCGCAGGGAAATGGCACCCAAGTGGCACACCGAGGCCGAGCGATGGCCAATTTCCACCGCACAAATCGGGTCTTTGCGGGATTTCATGCACTCAAAAAAGTTGCCCATGTGGTCGTTGCTCACATACAGGCGTTCGGACCCTTCCGGCAGCGGCTTCTTGAGCATCTCGCGGTCGGTGGCTTTGATTTGGTCCCGGTTGACCCAGATCCAGCCATCCGTGCCCTCAAAATGAATCCCGTTGCGTTGACCGTCAGCCTTAACGGTGCCGCCAAACGGGTCGTCGTCGCGGGTCGAGCGCACATTGAAAATCACGCCGTTCGGATAGGTGAACTTCACCTCGTAGTCGGCAATAGTGGTGTAACCCCCAGCAATCGGCAGCGTCAGCGCCTTGCTTTCAATCTCGGTGGGTGCTGGCAGGCCGACCGCCCAGTAGCCGATGTCCATGTGATGGGCGCCCCAATCGGTCATGGTGCCGCCGGAGTACTCATACCAATAGCGGAACCACGTGTGACAGCGCTCCGGCACGTAGTCCACTTTGGGGGCCTGGCCCTGCCAGAAATCCCAGTCGAGTCCCGCAGGCACCGGCTTGCTGGCAAAGGGGCCTTCGCGGCGTCCGGCTGGCAGCCACACGGTCACTTCCTTGAGCTTGCCGATGCGGCCGTTGCGCACCAATTCACAGGCTAGGCGAAAGCGCTCGTTGCTGCGTTGCTGGGTGCCGGTCTGCAGGACCACCTTATTGTCGCGCACCGCTTTAACCACGTGCTTGCCCTCATCGATGGTGAGGGTGAGCGGCTTTTCCGAATAAATATCCTTCTTGGCCCGGGCTGCGGCAATGTTGACCAAGCTGTGCCAGTGGTCCGGCGTGCCGTTGATGATGCAGTGAATGTCGTCGCGCTCCAGCAATTTGCGGAAATCCAAATATCCCGTCGGCGCCTTGCCGTCCTTGGTAAAGCGTTTGATCGATCGCTCGACGTGGCTAGTGTCCACATCGCAGACGGCCACCACGTCGCCGAAGCGCTGGGCGTTAGCGGTATCGCCGCTGCCCTGGCCGCCACAACCAATCAGCGCGATGGCTGGACGCTCATTGGGCGAGAGGATTTTGACCGGCTCGGCCGCGGCGGCCAATTCGCGTTGGACAAACCACAGCGGCAGGCCCGTGGCGGCAGCGGCGGCGGAACAACGGCGCAAAAACAAGCGCCGGGAAATCTGAAAAGGCACGTTGGAATTCATGGTTTTTAGGGTGAACGCCGGCTAGGAAAAAAGTACGAGGACTGGGATTCGAACCCAGGACCAATTGGTTAAAAGCCAACTGCTCTACCGACTGAGCTATCCTCGCGTTGTCACCTCGGTGGGTGGGCAGGGACGATTAGCTGCGACCGACCTGCTTGGCAAGCTCATTTTCAAAAAATCTGCTGCACGCGCTTCCCCCTGCCGGGCATGTCCAACAGGCTAAGGTTTTTTGGGGTTGTTAGAGCAGGTTTTTACCACTGATGTACTCATTCCCACTGAAATCCCTGAAATATTTATGATTTTCTTATCAGCGCGTTCAGTGAAAATCAGTGTTTCAGTGGTTTCTTTGCCACGATTTACCTCTCCAGCCCCGCCTAACCTCCCATCTCAAATTCTTAATCCGTAAAATCCGTGTCATCCGTGGTTCCTTCATCTCCTATCCCACATTGCCGAAGCCACGACACTAAGGTCGTGACTCCTTAATCAGCGAAGCCACGACGCTAAGGTCGCGGCTTCTTAACTTGAAGCGCCCGCCAGCCCCCCCCGGAACTGTCTCAATTACTTGTGAGTTTCGGCTTGCGCGGCCGGTTTGCCTACGCTATGTAGCTCCCCGCACAGCTTCTGACGAAAGAAAGGAGTGGGTCTCGCACCCACTCTTTTGTGTCCCCAGATGCCGCCCGCACCCACTCGCCTGCCATGACCAACGACATCGTCGCTCTCATCGAATACTACGAAAAGGAAAAAGGCATCGACCGCGACCGGGTCGTTGCCGCGCTAGAATTTGCCTTCATCTCGGCTTACCGCAAAATGGTGCCGGGGGCGGATGCGATCGAGACCTTGCGTGCAGATGTCAACACCCGCAAAGGCGAAACGCGCATTTTCGCCACCCTCACGGTGGTGGCCGATGGCGGCCAGTCCGACAAATTCAACCAAGTTCAACTCGCCGTCGCCCTCAAGAAAAATCCGGCGGCCCAGCCCGGCGACCTGCTGGAGTTCAACATCACGCCCAAGGATTTCGGCCGCATTGCCGTGCAAACGGCCAAGCAAACGATGATGCAACGCTTGCGCCAGGCGGAAAAGGAAATGATCTACGAGGAGTTTAAGGACCGCGCCGGCGACATCGTGTCGGGCACCGTCCGCCGCTTCGAACGCAACGACGTGATGATCGACCTCGGCAAATTCGAGGGCATTTTACCCAACCGCGAGCGCGTCCAGGGCGAAGACTACAACATCGGCGACCGCATCCGCGCCTACGTGCTCGCCGTCGAAAATGAAGGCCGCGGCCCCGAAATCATCCTGTCACGCAGCCACCCAAACTTTGTCCGCCGCCTCTTCGAAGCCGAGGTCAACGAAATCTCCGACCACACCGTCGAAATCCGCGGCGTCGCCCGCGAGGCCGGCTTCCGCACCAAAATCGCCGTCTGGAGCAAAGACCCAAAGGTCGATGCCGTCGGCGCCTGCGTCGGCATGCGCGGCGCACGCGTCAAAAATATCGTCCGCGAACTCAACAACGAAAAGGTCGATATCATCCGCTGGAGTGACGATCCGAAAGAATTTGTCCGCGAAGCACTCAAACCCGCCGATCTGAAAACCATCACCATTGATGAAGTGGCGCATGTGGTCCACGTCACTGTGACCGACGAAGATTTGAGCAAGGCGATCGGCCGCAAGGGCCAGAACGCCCGCCTGTCATCACGCCTCATGGGCTGGGATATCCAAGTGCGCCGCGACGAAAGCAAGGAAGAACAATTCAAGGAAAAAATTGGCGGGGCGGCCCACACCTTGGGCGAACAACTCGGCATCAGCGAAGCCCAAGCCACCACCCTCACCCAGGCCGGCGGCATCACCCCGGATCTCGTCATCGACATGCCGGCTGACTTCATCGCCGAACTCCTCGCCATCCCTGAAGCAGAGGCCGAGGCCTTGCTCTCCCGTGCCAATGCCTTTCTCGGCACGGCTCCCGCCACTGAAGAATCCTAAATCCCTTTACCGCAGACGTTTCCCGAACTACGCACACCCGCCGGATGCCAAAAAACAGCGACAGCTCCCCCGAGAAACCCAAAATTCTCGATCTCCTCGACGACGCTAAGAAACTCACGCGGCGTGAGCGCAAGCAGCAGGTCGCCGCGCCCCCTGCCGAGGTGGTCATCTTGCCCAGCGCCTTGGATGTTGCCAAACGCGAGGCCCTCGATCTCTACGCCGACGAGCAAAAGCCCAAGGTCCGCAAAATCGCCCGGCCCGGCAAATCCGTCCTGCCCACCATTTCTAAAATCCTCGAAGGCGAAGATGCACCCATCGAGCAAGCCTTGGAACCCGCTGCGGCGGTCAATCCGACCGAGCCAGCCGCCGCGCCCGACAGCCCCACACTCGCCGCCGAGTTGCCGGAGGATCCACCAGACGATCCGCGCCTGATCATCATCAAGCCGCCCATCCTGGTATCAGAACTCGCCTCCCGCCTAGCGCTTAAGCCCTACAGCATCATGGCGGACCTGATCAAGCTCGGGGTCTTCCCAGGGCCCAACCAGCCGATCGACCCCGAGATTGCCGCCAAAGTTTGCGAGCTCCACGGCTTTATCTTCGAACGCGAAAAACGCGACAAAACCAAGGGCGTCCATCAGGTGGTGGAAATCATCAAGGAGCCCGAAGCGCCCGTCGCCGAGCCCGAGGACTTGCTCAAGACCCGCCCACCCATCATCACCATCATGGGTCACGTCGATCATGGCAAAACCTCCATCCTCGATTACTTGCGCAAAACTCGCATCACCGCCGCCGAGGCCGGGGGCATCACCCAGCATATCGGCGCCTACCAGGTCATTCACAACGAACAGCCGATCACCTTTCTCGACACGCCAGGCCACTCGATTTTCTCCGACATGCGGGCCCGCGGTGCCGACATCACCGACATTGTGGTGCTCGTCATTGCCGCCAATGACGGCATCATGCCGCAAACGCTTGAGGCCATCAAGCATGCGAAAAAGGCCGGCAAGACCATCATCGTCGCCATCAATAAATGCGACCTGCCCTCGGCCAATCCAGGCAAGGTCAAGTCCCAGTTGGCGGTGCAGGGTTTGCAAACCACCGACCAACAAGGCGACACCGAGTTTGCCGAGGTGTCGGCGGTCACCGGCCAGGGGATGACCGAATTGCTCGACCTCATGGCGCTGCAAGCCGAAGTGCTCGAACTCAAGGCCAATCCGCGGGCCACCGCCCGTGCCGCCGTCATCGAAGCCCGCGTCGTCCCAGGCCGCGGCACCACCGCCACGGTCATCATCGAAAGCGGCACCCTCAAAATCGGCACCCCCTTCATCTGCGGGCCCTTCGCCGGCAAAGTCCGCTCGCTCATCAACGACCGCGGCGAAAACGTCAAATCCGCCACCCCCGGCACCCCGGTAGAAGTCATCGGCTTTGAAGAACTGCCCAACGTCGGCGATCACCTCACCGAGATGAAGACCGAGCGCGAGGCCAAGGCCCTGGCCACCGAGCGCCAGGAAGCCCAACGCTTGCGCCGCCTCAAACCCCAGCACCGCAACCGCATGGAGGACCTCTACTCGATGGTCAACGAAGGCGGCGGTAAGGCCCAGCTCAAGCTCATTCTCAAGTGCGACGTCCAAGGGTCCGTCGAGGCCATCAAAAAGGCCATCCTCGCCATCCAGTCCTCCAAGGTCGAAAGTACCTTCATCACCGCCGCTGCCGGCCCAATCACCGAAACTGACATCCAATACGCCGCCTCCGCCGACGCCATCATCCTTGGCTTCAACGTCAAGGTCGAAGCCAAGGCGGTCAAGGCCGCCAAGGCTGCCGCCGTCCAGGTCAAGTTGTACTCGATCGTCTACGAACTCATCGACCAGGTGCGCGAGGCCATGCTCGGCTTGTTGGAGCCGCTCAACCGCGAGTCAGTCATCGGCCATGCCGAAGTGCGCAAGGTCTTCAAACTCTCCCGCGGCCGCGCCGCCGGCTCGTTCGTCACCGACGGGCGCATCCACCGCAAGGCCCACGCCCGCGTCCTGCGCGATGGCGTACCGGTCTTCGACGGCAAAATGTCCACCCTCCGCCGCTTCCAGGAAGAGGTCGAAGAAGTCCGCAACGCCTTCGAATGCGGCATCCGCCTCGGCGAATTCAACGAGTATCTCGAAGGCGATATCATCGAGTGCTACAAACTCGAGAAAATCCCCCAGACGCTCTGAAGAGAACAGCTGAAAACTGAAAACTGAAATTCAGAATCCTACCGCCATCAAAGTCACCGCCGCGTTTCCTCTTCCTTTCAGCTTTTTCTCCTTCCTTCTCTTCATTTCAGCTTTCAGCTTTCAGCATTTCAGCTTTTTCTTCCCATGCGCCGCCTAGACCGAGTCAACGAATTGCTCCGCCGTGAAATCGGCGCGGTCATCCAGCGCGATTACGCCTGGCAGGGCGCTTTGGTCACCGTCAGTGACATCGAAATTACCCAGGACCTCAAGGAAGCCAAGGTCTGGATGAGCATCCTCGGCGGCAACGTCGCCGCCGTATTGGAAAAACTCAACCGCGCCCACGGTGCCATCCAATCCCGCGTCATGAAACGCGTGGTCCTCAAGTCCACCCCGGTGCTCCACTTCTATCACGATACCTCGGCCGTGCGCGGCGTCGGTCTCGTAAATCTCCTCGAGGCCGTGGACAAACTTCCCAAGGCCCCCGAAGCCACCGAGGAAGAGCCCGAGGCCTGATGCTGGCAAGGCAAATAGGAACCACAGATTGCACAGATAATGAAAGAGTGATGAATTATTTGGCAGACTGAGGTGCCCAGATTCCTGGACCAGCAACCTCCAAAACAAGCCACAGATGAAATCGAAACCACGCAAGCTGGATTTGAACAGAAGGAAACGAAGGCAACAAAGAATCCTCTCCCTTCGTTTCCTTTGTTACCT
>WBXE01000096.1 GCA_008932955.1 Verrucomicrobiota bacterium | reverse complement strand
GTCACCTTCGAACCGAAACGCTTCTGGAGCGTGTTGGCGACCAACTGCGGATAGCATGGCTGAAAGGGTGCGGCCAGGGCCTGTTCGAATCCTGAAGCATTGAATCCCTGAGTGATGCTGTCGCCGAGAGCCACCAGCTTGATCGGTTGCTTGGCACGGAGCTTGGCCAGCACGCGCTTGAGCCGTTCGGGCTGTGGCTTGTACGGCACGGGCCAGGGATCGGTCTTGCGCCAATACGACACCTGCACCTGCAAATCATGGAAGAAGCGCCCCTCGGAATGCAGGACGCTGGCAAACATGTTAGGACTGCCCTTCGGCGGCATCATCTGCGCGTGCGTCTTGAACGGAATGCGCGAGTTAGGCGTCAACTCGATGATCTTCGTACCCGGTTTCCATGTGTAATCCTTGCCCTCCTCATAGTGAAACTTCTGATCCGGATGGTCGATCCAGATTTTGTCACTGGGAATGAACAGCAATTTACCCGTGGCCAATTGCTTGCCCTCCTCCAAGATGAAGAGAACCGGCTCCTTGTCACTCGCCGGGGATGTCCAAAGCGGCTCGCCCAGCACCATGCCCGGGCCGGATTTTTCCAACTTATCCGCTTTGTCCGACGCTTCGTCGGCTTTCAGCATCATGCTGCTGCAGGAAAGCCCCAACACTGCGCCTATCATTATTTTTTTCATGTATTGCTTGTTTGGTTGTTAGTTAAAATCACTTACTTTCAATCAAAATCTTCTCCCAGTAGCCACTCTCGAAGTTCCAGTCGGTGGGCTGGTTGAGGAGTTCCAACAGGATGCTCTTGCCTTTGTACTCGGAGAGGTCCACGGCCACATCGAGCCAGCCCTTGGTGGCGGTGGTTTTGCCAACCGGCTTGCGGAGCAGTTCCTTGCCATCGGCCTTGACGATCAGATCCCAGTCGCCCAACGGATGATGGCCGACGGTGAGCTTGAGCAAGGTCTTCTTGCCGGCCGGGATGTCAAGCTTGCGGCTGAGCACGCACGGGATACCTGGTTCCTTCGGATAGGTGGCGATCACATTCTTGCGTCCCAGTTCCTCGGGGCGCAGGCCGGGATCCATTAAACTATTACAATTGGTGATCGACCAGCCGGGAGCCACCTTGTCGAGGGCGGCTTTCATCCCTTTGGCGGAGCCGGGAACGGTGATCTGAGCCATCTCGGCCTCGGTGAACTTGCTCCCAGTGATGGGGCCCGGCGCCCAGGCCAACTCCAGCTTGCTGGGCTTGGCGGCTTTGGTCGGAATGACGAAAAACTCCTCGCCCTTGGCATTTTTCTCAATCTTGCCGCCCTCTTTCACAATCGCCTGGCGTGCCAGCTTCTCACACACATTCAAAAGTCCAGGCACGTTGTAGGCGGTGAAACTGAAAAGCGTTTTTTCATTGAGTTCCTTGGAGAATCGCTCGGGGAGTTTCGAGAAGCCAAGAGTGGCGAAGAGCACGCCGCCGGCACTCGAGGGATTGCAGTCGGAGTCCTCGCCGCATTGGCAAGCAATTTTTATCGTCTGGTCAAGGTCGCCCTTGCCGTAGAGCAGGCCCATGAGGACATAGGCACCGTTGATCTTGCACTCGACGCCGTCAAGCGCGGTGGGGGCCTTGTTATACTCGGGGCCCTTGCGGTACTTGTCCTCACAGCGCTGCCAGCAGTCCTTCCAGTTCGGAATCTCCTTGGACCATTTCAACATGTCGCGGACCATCTCGGCATACTGGCTCTCGGCGGGGATGGCCTTGAGGCCGGCCTCGATGACCTTGACGATGTCCTTCTCGAAAAACGCCTCGGTGTACATTGCGCCAATGAACTGGCCGCCATAGATGCCGTCGCCGTAGTTCATGATGCGGCCAAACTTCTCACCCATGGCGATGGGAACGTTAGGCAAGCCCGGGGCGATGAGGCCGGAGTAATCGGCCTCGATCTGGTAGTCGATGTCAGTGGAGCACTTGTTGAAACTCGGGTGGCCGGAGTCTGGCGGGGCAATGCCATCCCTGCGCATATTTTCGCGGCAGGCGTAGTTAGCACAGGCTAGATCATAACGGCTGTTGGCAAAGTCGATGCCGGCTTGGCGGATCGAGCAGTCGAGGCCGTACTGCTCCATGGTACGAAGGAACGTCATCTCGACAAAGATATCATCCTGATCGAAGGCGTTGTTGATCATGCCCGGCTCCCACTTCGGCAGCTGCTCCTCGCCAATGGTGCAACTGCGGTACTTGAACTCGGTGGGCGCGCCCCAACAAACGCCGGCGATCTGGCCGATCCAGCCGCCCTTCATCTTGTCGCGGTACTCTTTCACTGCAATTCGACGGTATGCGGGCTTCTCCGCTGCCTGTACATTGACTGCTAGAAGTGTGACCAAAAGGCCGATCCATAGCCCGCTCTTTTTGCTGATGCTCATTTTATTATTGGTTATTTACTCACTCAACGGCGGGTCCCATACGCACTTCTAGCGTGTCTTTCTTTCAATTTTTCGGCGGTTTTATCGAACTGGCGTCTTCAAACACCTGAAACGAGGCGACGCGGATATGGCCATCCGAGCCGGGCTGGGTCACGGCCAGCCGCACCCAGCGGGCCGCCACCGGGGCAATAGGCACATCGAACCAGGCGAGCGGCACGATCTCATGGCGTGCATTGCGCGGCGCCGCCACCCGGCCCGCCTCGACGAAAGTGGCACCGTCAACGCTGACGAGCAATTGCGCCTCGAGGGTGTTGAGCGCAGAATCCACGAAGAGCCCGGCGTTTTCGATGGCAAAACGATTGATGGTTTTCACCGCGCCGAGATCCACGGTGAGCGTGCTGCCGGCTGGTGCAACCCAGAGCGTGCGGGGCTTGCGGTCAATGGCGTTGGCTGGATCACTGCCCGCATCCGTCGCGCTGGCGCTGACGGTTTTGCCTTCAGTCAGCGAAACCTCATCATGGAACTGCACCTGCGAATCGGTGAAATCAAACGGATGATTGAGAAAGGATTGCTGAAGCGTCTTCGCGTAGATGGCTATCGGTCCTTTGAATGAATCCCTCACCTCAAGCCAGTTGTGCTTCCCGTCCCGGCCACCACTGCCAAAATAGCCAAAGAGTTTGATGCTGGAACCACCTTCGCAGAGGATGTTGGCGCTGCTGCCCACATCATGCATCGTCTGCCAGAACTCCGCATCCCGCATCCCCCCACGGTCCGCTAGAAAATGAAAATGCACATCTGGCAAAAATGCGCTAAGCCCCCAAGCTCTTTCGCCGGAGGATGGGCCGAACCGGTACGCGGTGCAATTTTTCTGCCAGAACGCGGCCATCGCGGATTTTGCCGCCACGCTCATCATGGGTTGTGCGCGCCCGGCTTCCAACCATGGGCCGAAGGAGAAACAAATTTGCTCAAGTCGGCCATTTTTGGCAGCGGCGCCGATGGCGATGCCGTTGAAGAAGGTGGTTCCCCAGAGCGCGCGCACTAGATGCTGATCGCAGGGCGTGGCAGCCAGATCGATGCCGTAACAGGCATTAACGAGCATCATATCGACCACATGGACGTTCGCCCCGGCACCGCGAACCGCATAAGGATATTTGACCAAGTTGCTGACGTCGTACGCTTGCTCCGGATAGACGATGGAAAACCCGCGGATTCCGGCATTCGCCGACAACGTCAGCAGTGCTGGGTCGGTTTGCGGATGGGCGCTGGCTTTGCCGCAATAGGCTGCTAGCGTCGTGCAACCTCTGCCTTCACGGATTTTGCCCATGCCCATCGCTCCGCGCAGTTGCACTCCGGGCGGAACGGTAAGCGGTCGAGTCACCTTGTACTCACCCTGTGGCATATACACGGTGCCGCCGCCATGTTTGGCCGCCGCGCCAAGCGCATTGGCAAGCGCTTCAGTATCATCTAACACGCCATCTCCGGCGGCATGGAACGGCGCGCTGGTCACATTGAAAAAGGCCCCGGCATCGGTTTTTGACGGCCTGGGATTGGCAGCGAACGGGTACGAGCGCCCATTTGCTTCGGGAACTTGGTCGAGATTTGCAGCATGCATTCCGTAATACCACGGCCCGTTGGTCACTTCGCGGCGCAACGCCGGAAACCCTGACACCACTCCGCCGAAACCGTGCACCGGATCATCAAACTTCGGATTGCGCTGAATCAGCACCGGCGTGTGGGCACCCACCGCAGCAAACCGCGAGATGGCGAGCCCATCGATCCGGCCGAGCTCAAGCCCCGTGCAATGACTGGCAATATAGACTCTGAGCCCCGCCTGCTCTCTCGGTGTCATGGCTTTTCCGCTGAGTGATTGACACGCGCCTATCCAAACGTCCGGGCTGAACACCACGTCGTGCATCCATGAAAACTCAGTGCTCTCAATTGCGCGGATGCCCGAGGCCAGCACCGTGCCGCGGATATTCGCCAAGCTAACCCCATTGAACATCCCGGGCTCGATGCCGCGATAGCTGTTGCACAGCGTCACATCCTTGATCGCCTTCATATCCCCGCCGATGCTGGCCGAATAGGGCACGACTGCGTCAGGCTTCTGTTCAGGATAGAAAATCGTCACACCACTGACCCCCGTCTCGGAGTTCACCGCATCGATCAAGGGCGCTTGCTCGGCTTCGCCACGACCGTAGTAGGCTAGCAGAATCGTTCTAGCAGAACCACCGCAAGCCCCGGCTAGCGTCACACCATAAGCGAGTTTAAGACTGCCATTGAGCCGGTATTTTCCCGCAGGCAGATATACGACGCCGCCGTTGAGCGCGGCGACGGCATTGAGCGCCTTCTGAATAGCTGGGCTTGCATCATGAGTGCCGCTTGGATCCGCGTTGTACGGCGCATCCGTGACTACCGCCGAAGCAACAATCGTGTCTTCTCTGGTAGCAATAAATGTCGGCTGGAGCCTCTCACCATACACACTGCTTCCACCCAGAAAAACACAGACGACAAGAAGCTGCTTTCTGGGTAGAATTTGGCTCCTGATCATGAATGGCAATCGGTCGTTTATGGCTGCACTCAGGGCATTTTAGCGCCTGCACAGGCCGACCTATCCAAGAGGTAGGGATAAGCGATACCGTAAAGGGTCGGCGCGATGAACCCGATGAGCGGCAGAATAAAGCAGATAGCCATGCTATGGTATTGGTCCGCCAAATAGCCCATGAGAGGCGGCGCGATGGCCCCCCCAACGATGGCCATGATTAGGAAAGAAGCCGCCATTTTCGTCTGTTCACCTAGATTGCGCAGGCTCATGGCAAAGATAAACGGAAACATGATGGACATGAACAGCCAGCACAACGGCAGTACGCGCCAGGAGAAGCATTTGATATCAGCCATCACTAGCATAATGATAATGCAGTTGACCACGCCGTAGAGCGAGAGCATCAGGTTCGGCCTGATGATCCGGGCAATAAGCGCGCCGCTGAAGCGCCCCGCCGCATACAGAATCATCGCTACGACGATGACATAAGCCGCCGTTTGCTCGGGCGTCGCCGCGCCAGTTAAATGACTAAACCACGCAAAGAGTGTGTCGGTGACCGTCGCACCCGCGGCGTCCTTGGTGATCGCATTTTCTAAAATGTAATTTAACGCAAACGCATTCACGCCGACCTGCGCGGCGACGTACAGGAACTGGGTGACAATCCCCCAGGTGAAATGCGGTTGGCGAAGAAGCGGGACGTTGTGGTGCGCCTGCTCACCGGTGGTCCGGCTTTGGGCGCTTTGCGCGTCAATATCGGGCAACTTGATAAACCAGAACACGCCGAAGACCACCAGCACCACCGCACCCAGCACGACGTAGGGAATGAGCAAACTGCTGAAGTCCACTGGCGCATCGGCCACTTGTTTTTTACCGAACAGCAGAACGCCACCGATGGTAGGAGCGATAATGTAGGCGACGGAATTGAACGCCTGGGCAACGGACAAGCGGCCCGCTGCGCCGTCCGTCGGGCCGAGCACGGTGACGTAGGGATTGGCGGCGGTTTCGATGCAGGCGAGTCCGCTGGACAACACGAACAAGGCAAAGAGGAACGACTCAAAGGTTTGGAACCAAAGTCCGGCGGGTACAAACATGAACGCACCGATGGCCACCACGAGCAAGCCGATGAGAATGCCGCGTTGATAGCCGACACGGCGGATCAGGAATGCCGATGGCAGCGCCATAATGAAATAAGCGCCGAACACCGCCGTCTGGATGAAGCCTGACTGGGTTTTGCTGACATGCAGGATGTTTTGAAAGTGCTTGTTGAGCACATCCAACATGGCGTGGCAGAATCCCCAGATGAAAAATAGGGAGGCTACCATTAGGAAGTAGAATAACAGCGGCTTGGCTTTGCTCGGGTTTGTCATGGTGTGATGCGGTTTGGTTTTAATGATACGTTTCTATTGAGTCAAGTGCAGCTCAGTCACACCGTGGGTTGGCGGCTTCGTAGGCTTCCATCTCGGCGAGCCAGTCGGTTCCAGCGGGCACGCCAGCCTTGATGCAAAGCTGCTGCCAGACCGCGCCGAAGGGCATGGTTTTGAACTCTTCCATCACGGCGAGCCGCTGGGAGTTTTTACCGGCATCCTCGTATTGTTTGAGTATCCCTGATGGGTCAAGCAACGCATAGAGAATCGCCTTGCGTGTGGCACGCGTGCCAATCACATAAGCCGCAACGCGGTTGATCGACGCATCAAAAAAGTCCAGTGCAAGCACCATCTTGTCCCACGCCTTGCCACGCTGGACTTCAAGGAACACATGCTTGAGATCGTCATTGAAGATGACGACGTGGTCGGAGTCCCAGCGGATCGGGCGGCTCACGTGCAGCAGGAGTTTTTGCTGCCTAAACAGCAGTTGGCTGGAGATCTTGCCGTGAATGGTTTCGGTCGGGTGATAATGCCCCATGTCCATGCACAGACCGATATTGCGGCTAAGCGTGTAGTTGCTGTAGAACTCAGCCGAGCCGACGACATATTCCTCGCTACCGATGCCGAAGAGTTTGCTTTCGACAAAATCCACGCACTTGGATTCATCGACGCTCTTGTCCGCGAAGATGGCATCATACGACTCAATCAACCTGGCACGTGGCGACCAACTGTCCGCCACCAGATCCTTGGCTCCGTCCGGCACCCAGAAATTGGTGTTGCAGGCCGTGCCCTGCGACTCTGCCATCGCTTCGGCAATTTTGCGCGCCCGCTTGCCGTGCTCAATCCAAAAGTCGCGGATCGACTTGTCCTGGTGCGAAAGCGTGAATCCGTCGTTGGCCTTGGGATGCGCGTGAAAACTTGGATTAAAGTCGAGACTGATGCCCAGATCTTTCGCCCAATCCATCCATTTTTGAAAATGCTTGGGTTCAAGCCGGTCGCGGTCCACATAACCGTCGGTGAAATCCGCGTAATACGAGTGCACATTCACGCGCTGCGCGCCGGGAATGAGCGAGATCGACTTAGCCAAATCGGCGCGAACCTCTTCACCGTTGCGAGCACGCCCAGGGTAATTGCCCGTCGCCAGAATGCCGCCGCCGCTCACCCCGCTCTGCGCTTCAAAACCGACGTTGTCGTCGGCTTGCCAGCAATGCAGCGAGATGGGAATGCTCAATGCTTGTTCTATCGCCGCATCCGTATCGATTCCAGATTGGGCATATTGGTCTTTTGCTATGGCGTACGCGTTGTTCATATTCATTTTTTGTTAGTCTTCCCAGTTGATAATAACTTTAAGGCTGTCGCTATCGGCAGCGCGCTCGATGGCATTGAGGATTTGTGAATGATGGAAGCGTTCGTTATCGTAGGTCATGCGACTGAGGCGCGACAGGCGTTTGCTCGTCAGCATTTCGTGTGCGAGGCGGATGCCGTGCATGCTCGAGCCGTGGGTGGCTTGATAGCACTGCAAGCGATAGTGAATATCGTTGTTCATATCGACGGTATGCTCGATGCGAGGTTTGCCGGCGGCACCTTTCACCCCGGCGTGAGCATCGAGTACCGTGCCGTAGCCCATCAACCGAGTACCGAGCTTGTAAGCAGCCTCGGCGGAGGCATTGATCATGACAAAATGGGGCTCGTTGAACGGGTGGCATTCCGCCAGCACCTTGGCCTCCACATTCTCGCACCATGGCAGACCGACCACGCGCTCATCCCCGAAATCCTTGATCACGCGCTCCAAGCGCTCCAGCCCGCGATTAACCACGATGACTTTGCGTGCACCCATCGCCAGGGCACATTGCAAGGCATAGGTGCTCTGCGATCCAGCACCCACCAGCACCACAATGCGGTTTTCAATGCAGTTATTCACGCGGGTCATCCCTTCAAGACCGCAGGCGAGCGGCTCGAGATGACACGCTTCGTCAGCAGTTACGCTGCTATCAAATTTAACGATCGGCCCGAGGCGCACAAACCAGTCGGGTAGAATCGCGTACTTGCGGGCAAAGCCGGGAAACTCGTGGCCGGTGGCTTGGGTGTTAGGACAACTGGTCCAGTCGCCGGTTCCGTGATCGCCACAATAGATGCACTGCGCATCGCCGCAGGGAATATCGCAGCCCAGCGCGACCAAATCCCCTGTTTGGAAGGCGCTAACCCCTTGGCCGACGGCATCGATCACGCAGGATGCTTCATGCAGCAACACGGCAGGCCAGGCTTTAATACGGGACAATCCTTGCCGATAGATAACCACATCGGACTGGCAGACGGATGTGCGCAACGTGCGCACACGCACTTCGCCAGGGCCGGGATTGCCAATTTCTTCTTCCGTAGCGGTAAATGTTCCGCCTGGCTTATCGAGATAGTAAACGAGATTTTTCATCGGGAAATTGCGGGGCTTGCAGCGGCTGAGTCGGGCCGCAGCATCACTTTGGAGAAAAACGCTGACTGCTCACGCATCATTTCCAGCGCGCCAATCCCCTGCGATAGCGGCACATCATGGGTGACGAGACGCTCGGCCTGCAGACGGCCGTCGGCCATGGCGGCGAG
>WBXE01000095.1 GCA_008932955.1 Verrucomicrobiota bacterium | reverse complement strand
TTGCGATCCTTTGCGATCCTTTGCGATCCTTTGCGATCCTTTGCGATCCTTTGCGGCTCTGCGGTAAATCTGCAAGTCAATCAAACGGAGGCGCTGGCGAGCACTGCGTCCAAGACCGCCAGGCAGCGGGCGTTTTGTGCGGGTGTACCGATGGAGATGCGTACCCAGCCGGGCAGTTTGTAGCTGCGCATGGCCCGCACGATCACCCCTTGCTGGAGCATCTCGCGAAACACCCGGTCGCCATCACCCACCTCAATGAGCAGGAAATTGGCCACGCTCGGCACGTAGTGGATGGCGCGGGCGTCCAGCGCCGCCTGATAGAATGCGAGCCCCTCGCGGTTCACCTCGCGGGTGCGTTCGATGTGGTCGGTGTCGGCGAGCGCGGCGAGTGCGCCGGCCTGGCCGATGGCATTGACGTTGAACGGTTGGCGGGCCCGTTGCAGCAAGGCGGCGACGGGCTTGGAGGCGAGGCCGTAGCCGACGCGCAAGGCGGCGAGGCCGTGGATTTTCGAGCAAGTGCGGAGCACGCAGATATTGCGGCCTTCGCGAACAAACTTCAAGGTGTCGAGTGGCACGTCGAGAAATTCAAAATATGCCTCGTCGAACACCACCACCACATGCTCGGGCACTCGTTCCATGAAGCGGTCGATGGCCGCTTGGCCAACCATCGTGCCGGTGGGATTGTTTGGATTGGCGATGAACAACAAGCGGGTGCGGGGCGTGATGGCGTCGGCCATCGCCTCCAAATCGTGGACAAACCCCGGGTCTGGCACTTCCACATAGTTCGCCCCGAACAGTGTCGCCATCAGCTTGTACACCACGAAGGCGTGCTCCGCGGCGATCAATTCCGCATCCCCGTTGAGAAACACGTGGCACAGCATCTCGATGATTTCGTTCGACCCGTTGCCCAGCACCACATGTTCGAGCTCCAGATCGAGCGCTTCGGCAATCGCGTGGCGCAGCCGGTAGCCCGCACCGTCCGGGTAAATGTGCGCCTCGTCGAGTGCCGCGGTCATTGCCAGCTTGGCCTTGGGCGAGGGGCCCAGCGGGTTCTCGTTGGATGCCACCTTGACGATATCGGCGGGGTTGAGGCCCAATTCGCGGGCGGTTTCGTCGATCGGCTTTCCCGGCTCATAAGCCACGAGATCGCACACAAAGCGGTTGGCGTATTGGTCAATAGTCATGTCCGCCGCCACCCTAGTGGCTACTTCACCGGTGTCAAGAGGGGGACGGGGGCCCGCTCAATACGCTTCAATTAGCACCTAACGGGGCCCGGCGCTCAGCCCCTCTGCAATCGTTCCCGATTTGAATTGATGATTGCTAATTCCCGATTGTTGATTTTTGATGTGAGTGAGTGGCCGTGGTCCGTGTGCTAAAGAAATCCGAACTATTGCTCGACCCCTCAGCCCCAGCTCGTTATGCTGTGCAAGCACTGCCCATGAGTCTCCTGTTTTTCAAACGATTGTTGGCTAACCCAATTCAAGTGGGTTACCTCGTGCCAAGTTCGCCATTTCTGACGCGTCAGACAGCCAGGCGCATGGATTTTTCCAAGCCGCGGGTGGTGGTTGAGTTAGGACCTGGCGAAGGCTGCCACACGCGCCAGATTGCGCGACGGATGGATCCGGGCTCCAAGCTCATTCTCATTGAGCTGGACGGGCATTTTGCCGAGCACCTGGAGAAGCAATTTGCCGGCGATGGGCGGGTGAGGGTGGTGCATGGGGATGCGTTGCACCTGCCAGAAACGCTCGAAAGCCTCGGCTGCAGCGACCCGGACTACATTGTCTCGGGCATTCCCTTCACCATCATGGAGCGCCAACTCCGCGAACAGTTGCTCTCTAGCATCGCCCGTGCCATGAGCCCGGACAGCGTGTTCATCACCTATCAATTTTCCCTGCAGCTCAGCGAGCACGAGCTTTTCGAGCTCAAGCGCAGCGAGCGTTGCCTGTTTAACGTGCCGCCGCTCAATGTGCTCGAACTGAAAAAGTCCCTCGCCGGCGTGCCGTAGGGCAGGGCAGTAGGGAGCCACGACCTTATTGTCGTGTCTTCTCCAGTGTGGGATAGTTCTCAGCTCAATAGCCGCGCCAAAACGCCAACGCGCAAATCAGGGTGGCGATGCCGTAGCCCAGTCCAGCCACCGCCATCGCGGTCCAGCGTTGGGGCGTGGCGCTCACCCAAGTGAGCGCATTGCGGAACAAATAGGGCATGCCAACACAGAACATCGACGCAGTGAGCATGGCGTAGGCAAACACCGGCACTAACAAACGTGAGGCGGGCTGCTTGAGGAAAGCCGCCTCCAGCAGGGGTGAGGCAGCCATCAGGCCGAGCAAGCCCAGCGCGCGCACCGCGAGAAAATCCCGCACGCTCATGCTGACCAGGACCAGGGACAGGGGCACGAGCCACTGCAGCAGCGGCTTGGCACCGTTGAATTCGCCGAGGTCCATGGCCAGGGCGCTGAGGGAGCCGAGGCCATCCGGGGCGATGAGCAGCCAGAACCAGGCCAAGCCGATGCCTAGAATCACTTGGCCGAGCCAGGGGTGGCGTGGGAATTTGTGCAAAAACCCCTGCACCTGCGCGGGCTTGGCCAGCATCAGCAGGTGCAAGCCAATGAGCCACAGCGCCAGCACCAGGCCGGCGGCAAATAAGGGGATATGTTTGTAGATGTGCATTCGCGTGCTCGGAATTAGGGGCTAGAGCCCCAACAATCAAGCCCGATCTTTCCTGCTGGAGTTGGGCTTGGCACAAGAGTGGAACGGCCGGCGCGCCCGTTAGCCATGGCACAGCCAAACCGTCACGCAAATCCCCCCGGTCCAACCCTCAGGCCGGCGTGAGCCGCGAGCGAACCCTGCCGCCGATCAAAGGTTAGAAACTCGGTGGCACCGATCTCCACCGCGCACGCGACATGGAAGAGGTCCATTGTTCGGCAACCAAGGCGCGGGGTTTCCACGCTGAGTTGGCGAAAGGTATTCATCAGATTGTTGCGCACGATTTCAGGAAAATGATAGAACCCCTGTCGGCGCCGCTGCTCAAACAGCCCGATCTGAGTGTCCGCCTGTGCCGGCGTGATCTCTTTCCAGAACACTTTCAGCCGCAGTGCGTTGGTCAGTTCGGCCTCTTGAATCTCCCAAATTGGCAGCGGCAGATCCTGGGCGGCGACGCGTGCCTGCACCGCTTCCGATCCCTGCTCCAGGATGTAGAGTTTGAGCAGCGCGCTGGTATCGAGGTAGAGCATGTTTACCAGCGCCCCTCCCGGTCGGCGGCCACGGTTGCCTCCGCTGATCGACCCGACGCGGGAATCGCTGTGGCGAGGTGGTCGGTCCACACCAGAATCCGGCGTGGTGCGGCCGGAACGATCCGCACGGTGGGCCGTCCGCGATTGACGACCTCAAAGGTCTCACCGTCCCGAACCTGGGCTTCCACCTCAGACCAATGAGCCTTCATTTCACGCACCGTAATGGTTTTCATGCCTCTAGAAGCCACGAGATTTACATTATGTCAAACCTGAAATGTACAAAATGAAAATCGGATTCGTGCCCCGCTTCACGGGGTGCCTCAAGCTAAGGCGAATCGAGTCGGAAAACCACCGAGTTCCGGTGAATTGTGGTAAAGAAACCTGAGGAGAAGACTCAAGACGGCAAGACCCAAGACGCAAGATTAGAGCCGATGTTGAAGCGCGGCGCTCGCTTATCTTGTCTTGGGTCTTGTGTCTTGCAGTCTTGCGTCTTCTGCAGGTTTCAGTGGCAATCAGTGCCTCAGTGGTAAAATTCGTCACGAACCATCCCCAAAATTCCTTAGCCTGACGCGCATGCCCTTCACGAGGCGGAGCCTTCGAGGCGGCGGCGGTAGCTTTCCACGGCCTGGGTCCAGAGCGGGTGGATGCTTTCGGCGGGCCGCAACCAGACTGAGCGGTGCATGTGGAGCATCGCCGGGGCGAGATACAGCAAATCAGTTAGATCGCGATCACTCATGGCGTGGAGACCCTCGCTGAGGCAGCGCTCGGCGAGGTCGAGTTCGGGTTCGGACATGCGCGCCGGTTCTAACAACGACACATGCACTCCGTTGACGTAGGGATCGACCACGGCGGCGGTGATGCCGAAGCGGCCCTCGTGGGAGGCACTGAGGGCGGGATCCAAGGCGGCGGTGGCGGCATCAGCGAGACGGATGACTTCGGGCGGGGCGAGTTCTTCGGGGGTGGCGAGGATATGGCGGGTGGCCAAGGCGCTGCCGTAGCGGGAGCGACTGGTCCACACCGACACTGGGATGGAAAACACAAGTCCGAGCAGGATAGGGGACATCCAGGCGGCGAAGGTGGGGGAAATGTGGATGGCCACGTAAGTCCAGACGATGCCCAAGACGCTTGGCAAGGCGTGGAAGCGAATGGCGTCGGGCCAGGCCGTGCCGTCGGTCTCGCGGTTTTGGGTGCCCCAGCCGACCGAGCGGCCGAGCACGATGCTGATGACGATCATGGTGTGGGCGACCATGACGCAGGGGGCCAGGAGCATTGAGACGAGGGTTTCGAGGATGACGCCGGCGAGCAGGGGCAGCGCGCCGCCAAAGGAGCGGCGGACTTTTGTTGCGAGGATGGCACCGCCGAGAGCGAGGAATTTTGGCAGGAACAACAGGACCAGAATGGCCAGTGCCAGGATCAGGCTCTGGGTCAGCGCCGTGATATGCCACCAGTGACCGGCGTAACCCGGGATGGTTAGGTTGCTGAGGCCGCTGAAGCGCCGATCCCAGGCGAGCCAAGTGCTTTGCAGCAGGAACAGAAACCAGATTGGGCAGGCCAGATAGGCCATGATGCCCATGAACAATTGGACGCGGGCGGCGAAGGGGAGTTTGCGGGCGAAGATGAGCCAGAGGTGTTGTAGATTGCCCTGGCACCAGCGGCGGTCGCGTTTGAGGTGGTCGATGAGGGTGGGGGGTGCTTCCTCGTAGGTGCCTTCGATGTCCCAAGCGAGCCAGACTTCCCAGCCGGCGCGGACCATCAGGGCGGCCTCGACGAAGTCATGACTGAGGATGCGTCCGCCGAAGGGTTCGCGGCCGGGCAGGGCGGGCAATTCGCAGCACTCGGAAAACGGTTGCATGCGGATGAGCGCGTTGTGGCCCCAATAGCTGCCGCCATTGAGTTGCCAGAAGTTGAGGCCGCGGAGGAACAGCGGGCCGTAGAGGCGCATCGCGAATTGTTGGAGGCGGGTGAACACCGAGGCCCCGCGGATGAGCCGCGGCGGGGTTTGCAGAATGCCGAGGCGCGGATAGAGTTGCATCACCCGCGCCATCTTCACAATGTCAGCCCCATCCATCAGGCTGTCGGCGTCGAGCACCAGCATGCCTTCGTAGCCACCGCCCCAGGTGCGGACAAAATCGCCGATGTTGCCGGCCTTGCGGTTGGCGTTGGACTTACGACGCCGGTAGTAGATGTGGCCGAAGCCGTCGAGGCGGCGGCACAGGTTGGTCCAAGCGGTTTCCTCCAACACCCACAGATTGAGGTCGCGGGTATCGCTGAGGATGAAAAAATCGAAGGCGGGGAGGTGGCCGGTGGCTTGGATGGAGCGGTAGATTGCCTCGATGCGGCCGCAGATGCGGATGCAGTCCTCGTTATAGACGGGCATGACGATGGCGAAGCGCTGGGCGAGGGGGCCGCTGTGGCCGTCGGCCAGGCGGGTGATGCGCACGGCGCGGCGGCGGCCGCAGATAATATCCCAGGCACCGAACAAGGCGTGCATCGAGCCGAGCACGAGCAAGCCGTTGAGCACGAAAAACACCGCCAGCAAGGTGAAATGCCCGCGCTGGAAGCCAGTGCGCCAGAATAGGTCGGCCATCCACAGGCAGGCCACGAGATTGAGCGTCACGGCACTGCCAAAAAACACCAGGCGCCGCAACACGCGGCGAAAACGTCCGGAGAACGGGCGGGTGGCATCACGCGGGCTTGGCTCGGGAGTATCCATCAGTCAATGAAAAGGAACCACAGGGTGGCGGCGATGAGGGTCATTAGGATGGCGAAAAACATCAAGCCGACAATCGGGCGGCGGTCCATGGTGTCCCACCAGTGCGCGGCGCCATTGCCGAAGGCGTTGAGTTCGAGGGGTTTGGCGACCATTGGCAGGCCGGGGAAAGTGGGGCCGGCGGCCAGATAGGAGCTGCGCATCGCCGCGACGAAGGCAGCCGGCCACGGCGGGGGGGTTAGAAACACGCTTTGCCACTGGTCGGGCATGCCGGTGAGCAACAGAGCGAGGCGGCCGCGGGCGGCGAGGCGGCTGTTTTCCAGCGGTTCGGCCAGTACATCCTGGGTCCAAGCGGAGATTTCGGCCAAGGCCTCTTCCATCGCCAGCACGCGGGCGGGGGTGTCGGGCTCAGTGACCTTGCGGGTGGAGGCGCGCCACAAGACTCGGCGCACCAACTCGGCGACGAGCAGGCGGTTGCGCAAGCGCAGGGCCTGGAAATAGGCCTCGACGGCGGCATAGGCCTCCTCCCACTCGTTGAGCTCGGTCTCGCTGAGCGGGTTGAGGGTTTCTAGGGGGTGATGCGGTAGGCCCATGTTTCAGTTAGAAAATCGTCGCCGCGTTTGAGGCAGGCGCGCAGTTCGATTGGGCCGAGGTCGGCGAGCTTGGTCCCGGTGGCGGCGGGGGTGATTTGGAAGGCGAGGCGCCATTGGCCGGGGCTCATCAATTGGACCGCGGCGCCTTGGATTTTGACGTTGGCGGCGGCGTCGCCCAACACCTGGATAAATGACTCGGGCTCCTTGTCGGAGGATTTTTCCAGTGCCCCGCCGGCGAACTCGATAATAATGGTGCGTTGTTCCGCTTGCCACTCGTGAACGCCGCTGCGGGTGGCAACGACGTGGCCGCCGGCTTGCGACGGGTCTTCGGCCATCGTCCAATGTTGCTTGTAGGAAAACTCGACGCGATCACCGGCTTGCGGCGTGTTAGCTGGCTCCCACAGGGCCACGGCATTATCGGCGAGTTCGTTGGTGGTGGGAATTTCCATCAGCACAACCCGCCCGGCACCCCAATCCGATGTCGGCTCAATCCACAGCGACGGCCGCAAATGATAGGCGGCCTCCCCGTCCTCATAAGCGGCAAAGCGCCGGTCACGCTGAACCAAACCAAAGCCCGCACATTTTTCCAGATTGAAAAAACTGAACTCGAGCCGGCCTGTGTCGTTAGACAGAGGCCGCCACAGTCGTTCGCCGTTGGCATTGCGGATGGCCAGGCCATCGGAATCGTGGACTTCCGGGCGGAAGTCATCGAAGCGGCGGCGCGAATTTTCGCCAAACCAATACATGCTCGACATTGGCGCGATGCCAAGCCGCTGCACCGCCTTGCGGGCAAACAACACGGCCTGGACGTTGACCACCGTGTCATCGCCGGGCTGCACCTTGAAGGCGTAGGCACCGGTGTAGGAAGGTCCGTCTAACAAAGCGTAAAAACTCGCGGCGGTGTCGTCTTCGGCAGGTTTGGCGAGCCAGAACTCGCGGAACGCGGGAAATTCTTCTTTGGCATTATCGGCACCGGTGTCGATGGCGAGGCCGCGGGCGGACAGGCCGTAGCGCTGGTTTTTGCCGAGGGCGCGCCAATAGCTGGCACCTTGGAAGACGATGAGCTCGTCGAGGATGCTGGCGGAATTGAGGTGGGAGGAGAGTTTGAAGCCGGCGAAGCCGCTGGAGGACGGGAAGTCACCGCGTTTAGGCACGAGCTTGCCATAGTCAAACAAATCCTCCGAGGGCCGGATGAGTTGTTGGTGAGTGGCGGTGAATTCAGTGAGCCTAACCGGCTCGCGAAATAGATAGCCGGGATGGAAAAACATCGCCCGAAAAGGCAGCTTGTCCGCCGCCCACAGCGCTTGGTCGGCATTGAAGCGGATATCGCGGTACTGGTCGTAGGTGAGGGTTTTCATCCACTCCGGCAGCGCCTCGCGGTCGGGGGCGGCGTAGGGTTTGTTAGCCAAATCCTTGGCCCGGCTCTGGATCGCGGGGAAATCCACCACCTCCCGTTCCCAGGTCTGGCTCAGCGCGGAACCGGTCAATGCGGCGAGGGTAAGCAACAGGCAAGTGGCGCGTGGCATGGCCAGATAGTTAGCTGGCGACGCCAGCCGCGTCAACCTCAGAACGCAGTTAACGACCGCGTTTTTAACAAAGAGGCGAGCAAGTTGGGCGCCCTCAAAGTTGTGGTTAATCGTGGCAAAGAAACCACTGAAACACTGATTACCACTGAGTGCACTGATAAGAAATTGATAAATATTTCAGTGGTTGCAGTGGGTAATCAGTACCTCAGTGGTTAAAATAGTCACGTGCAATCCCTCCAGCAAGACTCGCCGCCTCACTTCTCAAGCAAATGCCCGCAGTTCCTCGGCATCGAGGAAATCCTGGCCATAGATCAGATGGGCGAGCAGCGGCACGCCGGCGAGTTCTTCAATTACGCCCTTGTTGGTGATCATGGCGGTGTCCATTTCATCTTCCAATTGATTGAGGATGATCCCGGCACAGGTCAGCCCGCGGGCACGGATTGCATTGACGGTTAGCAACACATGGTTGAGACAACCGAGGCGATTGGCCGCCACGACAATCACCGGTAGGCCCAGGGCGGCCGCCAGATCCGCCACCCGCAAGCCGGGGGCCAGCGGTACTTCCCAGCCGCCAACACCTTCCACCAGCACACTGGCATGGCGGGCGGCGAGTTGCTCATAGCCTGCGACCAATTCGGCGAGGGTGAGGTGGCGGTTTTCCAACATGGCGGCGACCAGCGGCGCGAGCGCCGATTTCAAAAACACCGGGTTGACCTCGTCGTGCGGCAGATGGCCCGAGGCCGCGGCGAGGATGCTGGCGTCCGCCCGATCGCCGCAGGCCACCGGTTTGTAGCCGACGGCATCGATGCCGTCGCGGCGCAAGGTTTCGAGAATCAAGCGGGTGACGTAGGTCTTGCCCACTTCGGTATCGGTGCCAGTGATGAATGCGCTCACCCCCAAGCCGTGCCCCAACCCACGCCGACGGTCAAGCTAAGAACAAGACGCAAGACTGGAAGACACAAGCATGAGGGATAAAGCAAAATCACCTGAGGCTAAGGAGCCACCACATTCCTGTGGTGGAGCGGAAGGGCGGC
>WBXE01000094.1 GCA_008932955.1 Verrucomicrobiota bacterium | reverse complement strand
GCGCGGCGGCACCGAACGCTTCGAGCAAGTCCTCGACATCGTCCGAGACGTCGCCACCCTCAACATGGAAGTCTGTGTCACCCTCGGCGAACTCGGCCTAGCCGAGGCCCAACAACTCCGCGATGCCGGCGTCACCGCCTACAACCACAATCTCGACACCTCCCCCGAGCACTACCCCAATATCGTCACCTCGCACACCTACGAGGACCGCCTGCGCACCATCCGCAATGTGCAGGACGCCGGCATTGCCGTGTGCTGTGGCGGCATTCTCGGCATCAGCGAGACGATTACCGACCGCCTGCGGCTGCTGGAAGTCATATCCAGCTTCAACCCCGCGCCGGAAAGTGTCCCGATCAACTCGCTCATGCCGATGCCCGGCACCCCGCTGGCAGATAATCCTCAGGTTGAACCCTTGGACTTGGTGCGCATGATCGCCTGCGCCCGCATTGCGGTGCCAGGGGCCAAGGTGCGCTTGTCAGCCGGGCGCACCCGCCTCTCCGACGAAACCCAAACGCTGTGTTTCTACGCCGGTGCCAACTCGATTTTCTACGGCGAAAAACTCCTCACCACCGACAACCCGGAGACAGCCCACGACCGCGCTCTGCTCGCTAACTTAGGCCTCCTAACTTTGGAGCCAGATACCAGCTTCGCCGCTGCCAAGGCCGATCCCAAGCTCCCCGCCAACCCGGCTATCCCCGCCCACGCAGCTAGCAACGCCGGCTGCTGCTAGCCCTCAGAACGCCGCAACTGCCAATCCGTGTCATCCGTGCTGGAGTGACCGAATAATCAATTTGAGTTTTGGAGTTGAGGTTTATCATCGCCGCGCGAAAGGAATCTGCACGGCGCAGCGTAATGCACGCCCACCACCCACATGCACCGCCCCCATAAAGTATCACTCTCCATCGCAGCCTCCGTGTTTGCGACCACCGCCGCGCTGTTGCTGGGCCAGGCCTCTGCGGGAGAATCCGCCGCCGCGCCGCAAGACGCGCCAGTCCCAATGAAGGACTACGGCTTGCAGGAGTACGTTCATCTATCCAAGGATCTGCCCCACACCGAGCCCAAGCCATGGAAGCTGGTGTGCACGCTGCCGTACAACTGTCACTTCCAGGCATGGATCGAATTGGAGGCGGCAGCGGGTCAGCAGATCCGCTTCGACTCTAGCAATCCGCTGGTTAGCTACCTCACGCCCACCGAAACCTGCAGCACCACCGCCGGCAGCCAAATCCATGAGGCAAAAAACTGGGTCAGCGGCGAAGGCGCAATTTACACCATTCCCGCGGGCGTCACCGTCAAGGCCGTGAAGTATCGGCAAACCGGTTACGACACCACCTTTGCCGGCTCGTTCGAGTGCAACGACAATGACTATAACATCTTGTGGAAAAAAGCGGCACGCACCGCCTACCTCTGCATGCGCGACCATTTCTATGACTGCCCAGACCGCGAGCGGGTCGGATTCTGGGGTGACGGTACGCCGGAGATGAACCAGTGCTTCTACGTTTTTGATTCGAAAGCGCACCGCTTGGCTAGGGATTTGGTGCGGCGTGAGTTGCAACCCAAATTCTATCCGGGCCAGCACCTTGAGTTCCTCGGCGAGTACGGCTTGTGGTTTTACTATCTGCAAAGCGGCGACCTGGATTCCATGAAGGCCATCTATGAGCCCACCAAGACGTTTCTGTTCGATACCTATCAATTTGGCAACCCCCGCACCTGGTTCGATTGGGGCAAAGAAGTCAAGGACACCGCCGTCACCGAAACCTGCTTCTTCTACATCTGCCTGGGTACCTTGAAAAAAATCGCCCTCATCACCGGGCATGAGGCCGACGTCGCCACCATCGATGCCAAGCGCGCGGCGATCAAAAAAACCTTCGACAGTCAGTATTGGAAAGGCCGCTATTACATGTCGGAGCAAGTGAACGAACCAGACGACCGCGCCAACGCCATGGCCGTCAACGCCGGACTGGCGGAGCCTGCGAAGTGGCAGGCAATCTACGACAATGTTCTAACGAAAAAGACCGGAGCGAGTTGTTTCTTCGACCGCTGGGTGTTTGAAGCGCTCTGCACGATGGGCAAGCAAGAGTATGCGCTGCTGCGGATGTACAAGCGCTACAAGACGATGATTCCTTGCAGCTTCACCACCTTGTGGGAACATTACGATCGCTGGTGGGCCTCGCGCATCGACGCCTTCGATGAGGGCTCCTCCCTCAATCATGGCTGGAATCCGCCGGCCATCCTGCTGTCCCAGACCATCGCCGGGGTGTCCGCGCTGGCGCCTGGGTGGAGTACCTATCAGGTTATGCCGAAAGAGGCCTTCCTAACATCCATCAAAGTGGTGGTGCCCTCGGTCAAGGGCAACGTCTCGGTGGACTTGCACAAGACCGCCAGCGAGTATGCCATCGAGCTCATTTCACCGGCTGGCAGCACCGCCATAGTCGGCATTCCCAAAGGCTCTTTCACCAAGCTGGATACCATCACGGTCAATGGCAGCACAATCTGGGACGGCAGCGCCAAAGGCAGCGTTGAAGGCGTAGCCTGGGACGGCGAGGACGCCGGCTATGTGAAGTTCAAAACCACTCCGGGCACTTGGAAATTTGTTGGCCACGGCCGCCTGCCCCTCGCCACGCCCAAGCCGCCGGCACCGCCAGCGGCCCATGAGGACGCGCTGGAGAAGAAGACCTGGAGCGCCACAGCCTCGGTGCCAGACGGGATATTTCCCTTTTGCAGTGGCAGAATTCCGCTGGATGCGGGGGCGGCCAATGCCCTTGACGGCGACCATTGGACGGGTTGGCGCGATCTGACTGAGACCCAGCATCCGGGACAGTGGTTCGAAGTGGACATGCAACAGGCACAGAAATTCGATAAAATCGTCTTGGACAATACCTGGGCGCTGTGGGATTCACCGGAAAAGTATGCGGTCAGCGTGTCTAACGACGGCAGCGCATGGAGTGAGCCCATCGCCACCGGAGCCGGGCAACTGGGCATCACCAGCATCAGCTTCCCGCCGCAGACCGCCCGCTATTTCAGGATCACCCAGACCGGGAGCAATCCCAAGTACCATTGGTCGATCTATGAGTTAGATGTCTACCTCGCCAAGTAAGCTTGTCGGGAAATAAATGCGTGGCGCTCACCCGCCACGCACCAGTTGCAGCAGCCGCTCGGCGTGTTGGAGCAACTCACGGGCAACCGGCAGCATCACCTCACCGGCCGCCGTGAGCCGCACCGAATTGGCCCGCCGCTCCAGCAGGTCGCGGCCAATCTCCCCTTCCAAGGCCTTGATTTGACGGCTCAACGCCGGTTGCGTTAGAAAAATCGCCTGGGCTGCACGGCTGATATTACCGGTCTCGGCCACTGCCACGAAGTAGCGCAATTGTCGCAATTCCATAGCCGCAGAGCATAAGCCAATGTCCGGCTGAGGCAAACAAATTTGCATTAGCCAATGGCGCGGCAGCCGCCATCTTAGCGTAAACAAGCAAGCAGCGTCATGACCCAGGTCCTAGTTCTCTACTATTCCATGTACGGCCACGTCGAAACCCTCGCCGCCGCCATCGCCGAGGGCGCCCGCAGCGTCGATGACGCCGAGGTCACCCTCAAACGCGTGCCCGAAATCATGCCTCGAGATGTCGCCCAACAATACGGCGCCAAACTCGACCAATCAGCTCCAGAGGCCTCGCCACACGAACTCGCCGACTATGACGCGATTCTGCTAGGCACGCCGACCCGCTTTGGCAACATGGCGGCGCAGATGCGCAATTTTCTCGATCAGACCGGTGGGCTTTGGGCCAGCGGCGCCTTGGTGGGCAAGGTCGGCAGTTGCTTCACCTGCACCGGCACGGGTGGCGGCAACGAAAGCACCCTCATGAGCTGCGTGACCACCTTGATGCACCACGGGATGGTGTACGTCGGCCTGCCATACACCTGTGCCGAACTCGCCGATATCAGCGAACTGAAGGGCGGCTCACCCTGGGGCGCTGCCACCATCGCCGGCCCCGACGGCTCGCGCCAACCCAGCGCCAAGGAGCTCACCCAAGCGCGCTTTCAAGGCCGCCACGTGGCCACCATTGCCCAAAAACTCACGCGCTGAGAACCGGTGAACGCCATGGTGTCTCTCCTCTGAGTTCGGTTTGCCATGCCCGTGCAAATCGGGGCGTGACAAATCGGTTTTGGAGTCGATATTCGCTGTCACTTCGACATGCGCACCGCACTGAAATCCCACATGAAACGTCTGATTGCTGGCTTGGGACTGGTCTTGCTCGCCGCTTCCCTGGGGAGTTGTGGATCGACCCAATCCCCGCCCCCGCCAAGCTCCGGGCCAGTCAAAACCACCAACAATGCTGCCTATCGCACGCCAGCATTGCATGGGCCGGTGCCGCGCAATCCGAACATGTCCTTGCGCGCGGACTTCGCCCAAGGCCCACGACTGTCATTCTCGCGGGTGGCCGTGAGAGACAAATACATCGCCATCACCTTCGACGATGGCCCGCATCCGCAAAACACCCCGCGCCTGCTCGACATGCTGCGCGCTCGCAACATCAAAGCCACCTTCTACGTGGTCGGCAGCAACGTCGATGCCTATCCGCAAGTGCTGCGCCGGGTAGTGGCCGAGGGCCATGAAATCGGCAATCACAGCTACACCCACCGCCTGTTCTCAAAAATGAGCGACGCGGATATCCGCCAGGAACTCGCCCGCACCCGCGACGCGGTCGTGCGTGCCACCGGCGTCCAACCCCGTACCCTGCGCCCGCCCTTCGGTGGCATGCTGCCACGCCAGCGCGAATGGGTGAATGCCGAATTCGCCTATCCAATTATCCTGTGGTCGGTCGATCCCTTTGATTGGAAACGCCCAGGACCCAACGTGGTGTGCTCGCGCATTCTCAGCGCCACCACTGCGGGCAGTATCGTGCTGGCCCACGACTTGCACCGCCAAACCGTCGATGCCATGCCCGCCACGCTGGACGGCCTGTTGCAGCGGGGCTTTAAATTTGTCACCGTGTCGCAGTTGTTGGCGATGCAAGCCGAGTCCGCCACCGCGCCCGCGGCGGCTGAGATGGCGGCTCACTAACCCCCTAGCTCCTCCGGCCCCACCCACATGTTAGGCGAGCGTTATTTCGCAACCCGCGAGCGCTTGTCCGGGCTGCTGGCAGACATTGTGGCACTCGCCGCGGAAACTGGCAGCGACCTGACTGGTGTGCTGGCATCCGGTGAATGGGCGCAAGAGTTGGGACCGCCATTTCTTTTCGTCGTTTGTGGCGAGGTCAATGCCGGCAAATCCACCTTTCTCAATGGCTTGTTCGGCTACGACTTGTGCCCCGTCGAGCGCCTGCCAGAAACCAAACAGCTCATTCACTATTGCTTTGGGGAGACCGCCCGCGAGGTGACCGCCGCCAAAGGGTTGGCAGAGCACGCTCGGCCGCTGGCTTTTTTGCGCGATTTCAACCTAGTCGATACGCCTGGCACCAACGCCCCGGGCAACGCATGGCAAGCGTTGCTTGACCCCTTGCTGCCGACTGCCGAGCTCATATGCGTGGTTTTTCCGGTATCCAATCCGTGGGGTTCGGCCACTTGGAATTTCGTCTCACGCCTGCCTGAGGAGTCCCTCGGGCGGCTGGTATTTATTCTGCAACAAATCGACCAGCGCGATCCCGCCGATATCCCGGTGATTCTTGGCCACCTGCGCGATCTCTCACTCAAACGCATCGGCCGCGTACCACCAATCTTTGCCGTATCCGCCACTCTCGCCTGCGAGGCAAAACGTGCCACGCCGCTAGCGCTGGCCACTCTGGCGGCCAGCGGCTACCCAGCCCTCGAGGCATTCATCTCCCGCTCCATCTGTTCCTCCCCGGCCCGCCAAGCAGGCTTGAAAAACGGCTGGGCACAGGCCGCCGCCGCCTTGCGCAGCATCGATGAGCAAATCGAGTGCCATACCCGCGGCATCCATTCCAACGGCAACCTACTGGCCACCATCGAGCGCGAAATCGATGGCATGCGCGAGCATTTCCTCAGCCGTCTGCCACGCCATCTCAGCGGGGTGGCCGAGGTCTTCCAAAGCGAGTCGCTGGGCGCGGCAAAATTATTAGGCAAGCGCTTGGGGGTGGCGCGTTCGGTGTTCCGGCTCTTCGTCGGCGACCGCACCAGCCAGGAAATGGAAGCGGTGATCATCGCCCGCTTGCAGGCCACTGTGGAAGCCGTGGCCCAAACCGACGGTGCCGAGGTCGCCAATGCCTGCCGTCGCCACTGGGACGAGGTGGCCACTCGCGTGCGTGAGGCGCTGGGCGTGGACTTGGGCGACGCCGTGCAACTTGACGACTCGCTGGCTGATGCGCGGCGGCGCTTTGTGCAACGGCTCGGCCGCGCGGCCAGCCAAGGGATTGGCAACCTCAATGTGCGCCACCAATTGAGCAAGGATCTGCTGCGCCGCAACGTCGCGTTGAAATCATTCAGCTTCATGACGCTGTTGCTGTTGGCGTGCGGTGCCACCTGTGGTGCCTTTGCCCTGCCGTGGGCACCGGCAGCGTTGTGCAGCATGTCGGCGGCCTTCTGTATGGCGGGCCTCTGCATCGGTTGGCTCACCCGCAAATCACTCATCGCCGACTTTCGCGCCAGACTCTTGGACACTTGTGGCAGCTATGCCAGCACCCTGCGTGCAGACTACGAGGAAGCCTTGCGCATCATCTTCCAGGACTATGCCGATTCACTCGGAGCCATCCGCCGCCACCTCGCGGGTGAGAAACGCTCCCTCGAGCCGCGCCAGCGCCGCTGGAACGAAGTCTTCCTAACACTCAAGGCGGTCGAGCAGGATTTGTGAGCGCTAGGTGACGCCGTGTAGCGGCGTGCCTACGACCGCCGATGCCATGGCCCGCCAATGAATGCTCCTTCCCATAAATGTCATCGCCTGCACAGCAGTTAGGGCCGTCAAACATAATCCACTTGGGTAAGGAGCCACCACATTTTTTGGTGGTAGCGGAAGGGCGGCCCATGAGCAGGTGCCGAAGGCTCGAATTATGGCCGGTCCTTGCGCACGACGACAATAAAGTCGTCGCTCCATAACGGGTCACTGCGGACATCAGCAAAAGTGACGGGCATCACGTTTTGCTTGCGCCTAGCGCGGAATGAGTGATGCTCCCCCGCCCAAACACGGCGCTGCCGTGGCGCGTCCGATGCCGTTTCTGATGTCCCAGCCAATTTCCCCTCTCCTGCTCGTGCTGTCGCTGGTAATTGCCGCGGGACACGCCTATGCCCAACCTCCGGCGCTGCCGCAGGCCAGCGTACCGCAGGTGCTCGTGCCTACAGGGAGTCGGCCCGTCCCTCCCGTCGCAGTGCCACGCGCGCTGCGGCCAATGGCGTCCGGCTTGCCGTATCCGTGGCGACTGCATGTGACGATCACCACGTTTTGGATTGGCGAACTGCCGTCGGCGCGCAATCCGGTGGCCAACCTCAAATCCTCCTGGGACCAGAACTGGGTGGCCAATTATGGCGGCTACGATGATCCGGACCCGGCCAAGCGCTTGGCCAATTTTGCCAGCGGGGAATTTCGACCCAAGGCGTTTGTGCCCAAGCTCAATCCGTTTTACGTGGCGCTGCCGTACAATGATGTGGTCAGCACCCATCAGCACAAGAGCGAGGCGTCGCGGGTGATTCCGTGGTTTGGGCGGCTGCGCCCGGAGCCGGGTGAAACCGTGTGTAAAGACCGCTGGCTGCAGATCTACAATGGCAGCCGCAGTTGTTATGCCCAGTGGGAGGATTGCGGACCCTGGGTGACCGACGATTGGGAGTACGTGTTTGGCAGCAAAGCGCCCCAGACGACCCAAAATGGCTCCGCCGGTCTGGATGTCTCCCCGGCCGTGCGTGATTACCTGGCATTGCAATCCGGTAAAAAAGTCCACTGGCGCTTCGTCGAGGCATCCCAAGTCCCCAGTGGCCCATGGAAAAAATATGGCAGTGCTGCCACCACCCCTGCCTCGCCCTTGCTGGCGGCGGGCCAGCGCCCGTCGGACAACGTGGATCTGGAGACGCAGCGGCGCTACATGGAATACTTGAGAAAACTGCGCGACGAAAACTATTTAAAGCAACCGCTGAGTGGGGCGACCCACTGAGCGGGGCGCTGCCAGGCAGCACCCGAAATTCAGAACTCAGTATCGACCTCAAAATCGCCACTGGGGCAAGCAAGTTCAATCCCCCTCAAATTGCGGGCAAGCTCAAGGTTTTCTGGGGGGGCGTGACGAATTTAACCACTGAGGTACTGATTTCCACTGAAATCACTGAAATATTCATCAATTTCTTATCAGTGTACTCAGTGGTTTCTTCGCCACGAATTAAGGGAATTCAACTTGCTCGCCAATTCGTCAAAAATGAGGTCGTTAACTGAGTTCAGAAATTAGTGGCATTTTCCGGCCGCATTCTTCTTGACCCGGTCCGCAGGCCGGGCTAAACCGCCGTCCCGCAAATTTATCTCCTACTCCCATGGCCAACGCACAAGTCATCCTCAAAGAAAAAATCGAAGGCCTCGGCCTGGAAGCCGATGTAGTCAAAGTCCGCGCCGGCTATGCCCGCAATTTCCTCATTCCGCAGGGCAAGGCGTATGAAGCCAGCCGCGCCAACTTGCGCCATGTGGAAGCCCTCAAAGTCTCCCGCGCTAACCGTGAAGCCGTGGAATTGACCGCCGCCCAGGAGCTTGCCACCCGCATCTCCAAGCTCAAGCCCAAGTTCACCTTGTCCACCGGCCAAGGCGGCAAGGCCTTCGGTTCGGTCACCAACATGGACATCCACAAGGAACTCGAAGCCGCCGGCATCAGCATCGACCGCCACGCCATCGAGCTCGACAAACCCGTGAAAAAATCCGGCAAGACCGAAGTGATTGTGCGCGTCCACCCGCAGGTGACCGCCACCCTCACCATCACGGTGGACGCCGGTGAGGAAGAGCCCAAGCCGTAACGGCGGCAGCGGCTTTCCAAGCGCAGGCCGCGCGTAATTGAAATGGCTGCGGCGTCCTCGCCGCAGTCTCTGCCCACTGCATCTCGCGGTGGGTTCCCTGTTCCTGCCGCTGCGGGTTATTGTCGTCGTGCCCTAACTGACAGCAGCGGAGCTAGCAGAGCAGATCGCAGAGTTTCTTGCGGTCCCCTAAGTCTACCCGAGTCACTTGGCGCGGATGACGCATGGTAGGGAGCGACGACCTTACTGTCGTCGTGCGGAGCGACGACCTTATTGTCGTCGTGCGGAGCGACGACGTTACTGCCGTCGTTCGGAGCGACGACCTTACTGTCGTCGTGCGGAGCGACGACCTTACTGTCGTCGTGCGGAG
>WBXE01000093.1 GCA_008932955.1 Verrucomicrobiota bacterium | reverse complement strand
GCGCCTCGGCGAGGCCTGGTTCATGCAGCACTTGGTCGATGGTGAAATCGCCTCCAACAATGGTGGCTGGCAGTGGTCGGCCGGCACCGGAGCCGATGCCGCACCGTATTTCCGCATCCAGAACCCCTGGTCGCAAACGGCGCGCTTCGACCCGCAGGGCACTTACATCAAACGCTGGCTGCCGGAGCTCGCCGCAGTGCCTGCTGCAAAATTGCTGGCTCCGCCCGAAAACCAGCGGCCGCTGGCCCCGGGCTATCCACTGCCCATCCTCGATCACGGCGTCGAGCGCTTGCGCACGCTGGCAATGTTCCAGAGCCACAAGACACAGCAGCGCTGAGCTGCGGCGGCGATGTGGTGTGCCTGCCGCGTCTCGCGGCAGGCCGTGGCTGCACGCCTCTGGCCGCAGCGCTTATGCAGAGACAACGCAAGAGCAGTGCATTCTCCAAGCCGGGGCAGCCTCTGGCCCGCGCCGCGAGATGCGGCACGCACGGACTGCGGCGGGAACGCCGCAGCTACTGGGTCAGCTCCACCGGAACCAGGATTTCTTGTTAGCAAGGGCTTGGGTGAGTTCCGCTAGGCGGATCTCTGCGGCCTCCGAACCTAACAATTAATCTCGATGCAGGGCTTTTTCGCCCGATTCGATGACCCATTCCACCCCCCATAAGCGCTAACTTAACCCAGCGTACAAAGACATGGGCACACGTGGTGACAGCAAATTTTTCCATGGCCTTCTCAGTGATGATTGCTGAGTGATAATTTTGGATTTTTGATGGGTCTCGTGATGGCACCTCAAATACTTGGAGAAAGATTGCTTGATTGCTCGGTCACCACTGTCTAGCAAGAGATTTGGCTGTGCAAGCACCCTGGAAACTCCACCGCTGGCTCCGTTCCGTTAGGACATTCTGATGTCCGATCGGACATCAGAATGTCCTAACGGAACGGTTAGTTCGCCCCCCCCGCCTACCCGGCTCGGATGTGCCATGGTATGGAGCGACGACCTTACTGTCGTCGTGCGGAAGGTTCGTCCATAAACTGAGCCTTCGGCATTCATTCATGGACCTCCCTTCCGCTATCACCACAAGAATGTGGTGGATCCTTAGCGCTATCACCACAAGAATGTGGTGGCTCCTTAGCGCTATCACCACAAGAATGTGGTGGCTCCTTAGCCGAGTTGCTTCCGGTGCGCCACACCCGCCCGCCGGGTTCTGCTGCTAAGAGACTGCTGCTCACCCCGCTATCACCACATCCATGGCCACGTCATGCGCCTCTCGGAAAGTGTCGGCGACGCGTTGGATCGGGTGGCAAATGCCGACTTTAACGGCGTCGGGGCGGGCGCTGGCGAGGGCGCGGTCGTAGTAGCCGAGGCCGCGGCCGAGGCGACCGCCGTTGGGGTCGAAGGCCATGCCGGGGCACAAGAAAGCATCGATCGCGGGGATTGGGACGCTGGGCAGGGTGGGGGATGGCTCGCGGATGCCGCAGGCACCGCGTGCCAAGTCCCCGGCCACATCGCGCAGCTCGTGGAACACCAGATCCTCGCCACAGATGCGGGGGAAAACCCAGCGCCTGCCAGGATCCCATGCCATCAGCGGCAATAAATCGACCTCGTCCGCCAGCGCTGCATACAAGGCCACGGTGCGCAAGGCCGGGCGGGCCGCCAGCCAGCAGCGCGCCGCTTCGCAGACCGGACCCGAGTCGAGCGGGCCGTTGCGCAGGAGTTGGCGCAGGGTGCTGCGGAGTTGGTTTTTTTTGTTGGAGAGGGAGGATATTGTCACTTGCCAGGCGGGGGGATCGGGCCATACTTTGCCCGATGAAGTGCATTTGGCAAGCCGTGGTGATTTCCTGGGTCGCGTTGGGGGTGGCACTTGCTGAGGAGGCCATCAAAATCCCGGCTTGGACGCCGTTGAAAATTCAGGCCAGCGCGTTTTCCAGTGATCTGGGAATGCTTGATGCGGAGCGCCAAGAATACGCCACCAATCTGGCCAATTGTGCGGCCACCGGCATTGTTCAAGCCAAGGGGTCGCCGAACTCGCTGGAGGAGGCGCGGCGCCTGTTGACGCTGGCATTGAACCTATCGCCGCGCAACAAGCGCTCACTCATCATCAATTTTCAACTCGGCAAAGGCGTGTTGCCGGAGGTAGCCAAGGGCGATTACAGTCCGCAGGTGCTCGCCCGCCTGTTGCTGACCCGGGGCCAGCTTCTGACCAAGCAGGAAAGTCCGGAAAACCTTCTGCTCGCCCGCATGTTTTTCCAACTCGCCGCCGAACTCGACTCGAAAAACGAGGACGCGGTGTACGCCAGCGAAGTTGACCGGCTCGATCACGGCAATGTGGATTGGACGCTGCTGACCCGCGCGCGTCCCACTCCGGAGTTGGCGCCGGCACCCGAGAAGGAGTCAGTAAAAGAGCCTGTTAAGGAAGCCGCGGCGCCCAAGGAACGGGGCCCGCGTATCGGCCCGCAACCCAGGCCGTAGCCCCCGCGCTCCTGGGCTCTATGGCAGCAGGCGTTCGGTGGTGGAGATGGCGTACATCTGGCCGGCTTGATTGATCAGCGCAGTGGAGATGAGCGACACATGGATGACGCTGCCATGCTTGGTGAGGCGCTGGGTTTGATCGGGTTGCAGCAGCTCGGCCTGGCTCAAGTGATGGATCTTGGCCAGGGCATCGGCTTGGATGGCCTTGGGGATGCGGTCGCGCGCGTTCATCAGCAGCGCTTCCGCTTCGCTCCAGCCGTAGAGCTGCGTGGCAGCGTGGTTCCAAGCGAGGATGCGCCCGTCGAGGTCTTGCACGGTGATGGCATCATGCGCGTCATTGACCACCACCGCCAGGCGCAGTTGGTCGTTGGCTTTGTGCAGCGCCTCGCGGGTGGCGACGATTTCGGTGATGTCCACAAAGGTGATCACTCCGCCTTCGATCACGTTGTGGGTGGTGCGGTAGGGCATGATGCGCAGCGTGTAGCGCTTGTCATCGAGGGTTCTCACCTCCGTCTCCTTGGGGATGAGGGTGGTGAGCACCTCGCGGGCATCGGCGACGAGCGAGTCATAGCCGACGAGGTTGGAAACGATGTGGCCAATGGGCCGGCCGACGTCAGTGGGGATGAGGTTGATGATACGGGTAGCGGAGGGGGTGAAGCGCAGCAGGCGCAGGTCGAAATCCACAAACACGGTGGCGATGCCGGTACCGGCCAGCAGGTTTTGCATATCGTTGTTGCTGCGGGACAAATCGGCGACCTTGTTTTGCAATTCGGTGTTGACGGTGGCCAGTTCCTCGTTGAGCGACTGCAATTCCTCCTTGGAAGTTTCCAGTTCTTCGTTGGAGGATTGCAATTCCTCGTTGACGCTCTGCATCTCTTCGTTGGAGCTCTTGAGTTCTTCATTGGATCTCTCGAGTTCCTCGTTGGCGGTTTGCAGGTACTTTTCCTTAGCACGCAGTTGCTGCTTGAGCAGCACCAGGTGCTCATCGTGGTCGGCACCTTCGTCATCAGGGGCTGGCGAAACATCCACGCCTCGCAGCGCCGCCGAACCGATTTTCTCGAGGATCACCAGAAATAGGGGGGCGTCTGCTTGCTCGGCGGCGTCATAGGGCAGTGGGCAAATCGTCAGGTTCACCGTGCTGTAGTCGCCGTTGGTTTTGACCTGCAGGCCCGCGCGTTGCTCCGCATCGCCGCTCTTGGCGGCATTTTTCAGGGCCTTGGCCAGCTCACCGCGCAGCCCGCTGCGGGCCATTTTAAGGATGTTATTGATGCCGGCTTCGCCCGGTGACGGTTCTAGGAACATGCCGCTGCGCCCGTGCAGATAGAGGATATCGCCATGGCTGTTGATGAGGATGCCGACCGCGGTATTTTGTTTGAGCAGCACTTCCTCGGTGAGTTCGCGCCATGGGCGCTTGTGGGTTTCGGGTGCTTTGGCGCTGGTCTGCGGGTACTGGGCATGCAGCGCCTCCATCGACGGCAGAAAGCGGGCCAACATCCGGTTCAGCCCGCCGTGGGAATTCTCCTTGCGCAGATAGATCTTCAACTTGCGCTCTATCGGCTCGAACAGCTCGACAAATTCGCCGATCGTCTCGGAGGTGCCCAGAAACAGAAATCCGCCCGGATTGAGCGCGTAGTGGAATAGCGGAATGACTTTTTTCTGCAATTCCGTGTTCATATAAATGAGCAGGTTGCGGCAACTAATCAGGTCGAGTTTGGAAAATGGCGGGTTTTTGATTACATCCTGCTCGGAAAACACCAGCATCTCGCGGATACTCTTGTGGATGCGGTAGCCGCTGCCGTCGGGCTCGGCGGTGAAGAAGCGTGCCAAGCGTTCCGGCGTGATATCGGCGCTGATGCTCGCCGGAAAGAGGCCGGTCCGCGCCGCCGCGACCGCCTGACTGTCAATGTCGCTGGCGAAAATCTGTACCGTGTAAGGTTGCTTGAGCGCCTGGATTTTTTCAGCGATGAGGATGGCGATGGAGTAGGCCTCCTCGCCGGTGGAGCAGCCGCTTGACCAGACGCGCAGCAGGCTGCCGGCGGGCTTGGAGGCGAGGAGTTTGGGAATGACTTGTTCCTCGAGTGCCTTGAAGGCGGCCGCATCGCGGAAGAAACTCGTCACGTTGATGAGCAGGTCGCGAAACAGCGCCTCCACCTCCGACGGGGTCTGTTGGAGGTAGCTGACGTAGCTGGGCATCTTTTCAATCTGATGCACGGCCATCCGCCGCTCGATGCGCCGGTGGATCGTGCTCGGCTTGTACAAGGAAAAATCGTGGCCTGTCTGGTTGCGCAATAATACGAATATCTTCTTCAAGGCGGCCTCGGGCCGAGGCGCCGCCCCGTGCTGCGGTGAGCGGCCGAAGGCGTGGGTCACGTAGCTGATGAGTTGCGCGGGCATCTCGGCTGGCGGCAATTCATAATCCGCTAGACCGGTGGCGATGGCGCTGCGCGGCATGCCGTCATACTCGGTGCTGGTGGGCGTCTGGACCATGGCCATGCCGCCCTCGCCCTTGATGTCACGCAGGCCGAGGGTGCCGTCGGTGCCGGTACCCGACAGCACGATGCAGATGGCGCGCTCGCGCTGGTCTTGGGCGAGGGAGCGGAAGAAGAAATTGATGGGCAGGCGCTGGCCGCGTGGGGCGGAGGGTTCCATCAATTGGAGGGTGCCGTTTAGGAAGGCCATGTCGCAGTTGGGAGGAATGATATAGGCGCAATTCGGCTGCACCGTCATGCCATCCTCGACCTCAAACACCTGCATGCGGGTGTAGCGGCGGATCAGCTCTGCGAGAAGGCTCTTGTGGTCGGGCGCGAGGTGCTGCACCAGCACAAACGCCATTCCCGGCTCCGTCGTTGCGGGCATCGCGGAAAAAAATGCCTCGAAAGCCGCCAGTCCACCGGCCGATGCTCCGATGCCGATCACCGGAAATCCCGCCACTGGCTCTGGCTCTGGTGCTTTCTTTGCTGCCGCCAGGGTTTTTTTCACTCCGGCCGCAGCGCTTGACTGGTGGGGCGGCTTGCCGGGCTGAGGTTGGTGGCTTGGCTGGCGGACCTTCGGCGGGGTATTTGGGTTTTCTTTCATTACGTTGGATATGGCTGCCGGTGTCTTCTGGCGCGTGGCAACTCTGCTGTAAGCGAGCGCTTGGCCCATGTCTAAACCAGCGCATGCGGAGTAACCTCAAATATGCGAAAAACACGCAATCTAATAATTTTCTATTTTTTTTTTGACATTGGGCCTATTTTATGAACAGGCTGGGGGCATGTTTCAAAGGCGCAACCCAATAGACGCTGACAACAATTCAAGCCCACTTGCCGGGCGAGATGTCTCTCCTCCGGGTACGCTGCCTGCTGCGGAAACGCCGGAAATTGAGCACAATCTGCAGGTTTACCAAATCGAGCTGGAAATGCAGAACGAGGAGTTGCGCCAGTCGCAGGACGATCTGCTGGCTTCCAACGCGCGCTACTTGGACCTCTATAACCAGGTGCCGGTGGGTCTGGTAGTCCTCGACGCGGCTGGGTTGATCCAAGAGACCAATCTCGCCACCGCCACCCTGCTGGGGGTGAGTCGCGTCAAGTTGGCCGGGCAAGCCTTATCCCGCTACATTTTTCATGAGGATCAGGACGACTATTTCCGTTTCCGGCGGCAAATAGTGGAGCCTACCCCATCGTGCCGCGTGGAACTGCGGATCGTCCACTGCGACATGACGCCCATCTGGGTGCAGGTGGACGCCGTGGTCTTCCCCGATGACCAAGGCAGGCCCACGCTGCGCTGCATGCTCAGAGATGTGACTGAGAGACGGCAACTGGAGCACTCATTGCAGATGAAAAACCAGGCTTTTAATGCCGCACTCAGCGCCAAAAGCATCGCCACCCCTGATGGAATCATCACTGAGGCCAACGCCACCTTCCTGCGGCTCTGGCACATCCCTCACCTCGAGGAGGTGGTCGGCAGCCCCATCGCGCATTTTTTCATGCATCGGCGTGAGGCGATGGCCATCATGGTCGCGCTCGATGAAATCGGTTATTGGGAGGGCGAATTCACTGCTAGGAGGGGGGATGGCTCGAGCTTTCTGGCGCGTGCTTTGGCCACCGTTTTGCGCGACTCGAATGGCAAAATGACCGGGTATCAATCGTCGGTGATGGACGTGACGGAACGCAAGCAGGCGGAACTGGCGCTGGAGGAATGGAATCAGACGCTGGAGGCGCGGGTAGCCGAGCACACGCGCGAGCTCAAAGACAGTGTAGAGCGCTTCCGCCAACTCGCCGATGCCACCTTTGAAGGCATCGCGGTGGCTGATGATGGCATCCTGTTGGACGGCAACCAGCGTTTTGCCGAGATGCATGGCTATGAGCTGGCTGAAATGTTGGGCCGGCCGCTGAGTGACTTTGTGGCACCCCAGTCGCGACGCGCGGTCGCCAAAGGCTTCAGCAGCACCCGCCCGCGCAACCACCGGGTATTCGGCTTGCGCAAGGATGGCTCGGTTTTCCCGCTGGAAACCCACATGCGTGTCGGCCCGTGGCTGGAGCACAGCGTGCGCATCATCACCCTCCGCGATCTGACTGAGATCAAAGCGACGGAAGGCCGGATGCACTCCTTGCGTACCGATCTGGTCCATGCCCAGCGCCTCGCCTTGGTTAGCGAAGTAAGCGCGGGTATCATCCATCAGCTCAGCCAGCCGCTCAGTTGCATGGGCACCAACCTCAGTGTGTTACGCAAACTCAAAGCCGCAGAGCTCGAGCAATGCGGCGCGATGGAAATTTTCCATGATCTTGAGGCCGATGCCGCGCGCATGCGAGACATCGTGATCCACTTGCGGGCCATCGCCAACCCGGGGCAAATTGCCCGTGCCAGCGGTTGCCTCAATGCGTTGACCAAGGAGGTGCTGCCCCTGCTCCGAGCGCGGGCCGACCATGCCCAGGTGCATCTCAAGCTCGACTTGTGCGAGCACTTGCCCGCCATCCATGCCGACGCGATTCAGCTTAGCCAAGTCATCTTCAATCTGATGTGCAACGCGATCGAGGCCTCGGCAGACGTCCCGCTGGAGCGGCGCATGGTGCTCGTCACCACCCGTCCGCACGCTGAGAGCGGCGTGGAATTACGCGTGCGTGATCACGGCTGCGGGCTGTCTGACGATTCCATCGAGCGCTTGTTCACCCCGTTTTTCTCCACCAAATCCACCGGCATGGGCGTCGGCCTGCGCCTCTGCCAGACCATCATCCAGGCCCACGACGGGCAAATCGATGGCTTCAATAACGCCGATGGCATCGGCGCCACTTTCCGCATCGAGTTGCCGGTCGATTCGCCACTGCTGATGTCTCCTGTGAGCGCGTGATGCAGGCCGGGCGAGCGCCCCAGCGCAGGTGTGGACTGCAGGCGCAAGGGCTCCAATCCCCCAGGCTCTGTCGGAGCCGGCGGCCCGCCACGGGCTCCTAGCGCTTGGTTATAGCCAAGGCGCAGAGAGCAGAGCGCGCAGCGCTTTCTTATGTTGTCTTGTGTCTTGTGTCTTGCAGACTTGCGTCTTCTTCCGCAAGCAGCAAGCGGGCGGCGGTGGCGGCGGGGATTTGATTGGAGGCAACTTGTTGTTCGAGGTCGGGCAGAAGGTGTCGGATGCGCGGATTGCGCAAGAACCGTTCGCGCAGCTCCTCCTCGATCATCGCATGCATCCACTCGACGGCCTGGCGCTCGCGGCGCGCAGCCAACGCGCCGGACTCGCGCGTGACGAGCATGAATTGGTCGATGATGCCCCACAATTCAGTGAGGCTGGCCGGTAGGTGGGCGGAGCAGGTGGTGCAGCGGGTTTTCCACCCGGGCGTCGCGGGTTGCAGGAAACTTAGCACCCGGTTGGATTCGGCGGCGGCCAACTTGGCCCGCTGGATATTGTCCCCGTCGGCCTTGTTCACGGCTAACAAGTCGGCGCTTTCGATGACGCCTTTTTTCATACCTTGGAGTTCGTCGCCGGCGCCGGCGAGCATGATGAGCAGGAAAAAATCCACCATCGAGCGCACGGTGATTTCATTTTGGCCAACGCCGACGGTTTCCACCAGAATCACGTCGAAGCCAGCGGCCTCGCACAGCAACATCGTCTCGCGGCTTTTGCGGGCGACCCCGCCTAACGAGCCGCTGGCAGGCGAGGGGCGGATGTAGGCGTGGGGGTGGCGCACCAGGTTTTCCATGCGTGTCTTGTCGCCGAGGATGCTGCCGCCGCTCACTGAGCTGGACGGATCCACGGCGAGTACGGCGAGGCGGTGGCCTTGGTCGCAGAGCAGGCAGCCGAGGGTTTCGATGAGGGTACTTTTGCCGGCACCGGGCACGCCGGTGATGCCGACGCGCATCGAGCGGCCGGTGTGGGGCAGTAGGCGGGTGAGGAGTTGTTGGGCGAGGGCTTGGTCGCTAGGGCAGTGGCTTTCCACCAGCGTGATGGCCCGCGAGAGAATGGCGATATCCGCCGCCAGTACCCCGCGGGTGTAATCGTCGAGACTGAGTTGCCGGCGTCTGGCGGGTTGCGGGTGGCTCGCAGCGGCCGCGTCCGGCGCCACTCCCGCCATCACGCGACAGGCGAATTTCGGGTCATGCTCGGAGCCCAGCGGCACCCAGTCCGGCACTGCAGGTGCCGCGGCGCAGCCACAGGCGGGCTCCGGGCTTGGTGGAAGAGGGAGGCTGGCGGAATCCGGGCTCATGGGATGGGCGAAGGGCGGGGCGGAGCCGACGCAAAACGGCTGACGCAGAATTACGTGGATTTTACGGGTTTATCAAGGGTTTGCTACAAGGCTAGCCATCAGCACCTCATTGCTGGCGCAGATGATCACGGATTTCACGGATTTCACGGATTTCACGGATTTCACGGATTTCACGGATTTCACGGATTTCACGGATTTCACGGATTTCACGGATTTCACGGATTTCACGGATTTCACG
>WBXE01000092.1 GCA_008932955.1 Verrucomicrobiota bacterium | reverse complement strand
TGCCGCGCGGCGCTGCTCGAATTTCTAGCGAGCAAGCCATGCGCTTGAGGTGGCGCCTTTATTTCACCTCATACTCGGCGTGAACGATGGTGATGATATCCTTCTCGTAGGAAGAGGTGTCATGATTGCCTTCGTTGGAGGTGCCGGTAGAGTTGGCGGCGTTGATATTGATGATGCCCATGTCCGCCTCATGCGGGCTCACCTGTCCACCCGACGATCCGATAGCCGTTGCTCCATGTCGCGGGTACGTTTGCGCCAATCGCGGCGGGGGAGTTTATCGCCGGGGGTGGGAGCCGGGACGGGGGCTTGATAGTCGAAACCGCGCAAGCGTTTGTGTGAGAGGCGCTGGCCGATGAAGAGTTCGAGCCTGTCTAGCAGATTGAGGTCTTGCTTCGGCACGAAGCTGATGGCGTCGCCCTGTGCGGCGGCGCGACCGGTGCGGCCGATGCGGTGGACATAATCCTCGGGGTTGACCGGGAAATCGTAGTTCACCACGTGAGAGACGCCATCGATATCAATGCCGCGCGCCACAATATCGGTGGCGACGAGGACCTGGGTCTTGCCATCCTTAAAATCCTGGAGGGCTTGCATGCGTTGGTCCTGGGATCGGCTGGAGTGCAGCTTGGCGACTTTGACTTGGGCGAGTCTGAGGAAATTGGTGAGGCGGTCTGCACCGTCCTTCATGCGGGCAAAGACGAGAACTTTGGTGAACTTCGGTTGCCGCAGCAGTTCCAGCAGCAGGGCGTTTTTTAAATGGGTCGGCACCTCATAGACGCACTGCGCCACGGTATCCGCCGGGTTCGATCGCTTGCCGATCTGGACCATTTTCGGCTGATAGAGGAAGCGCCGCGCCAACGACTCGACGGCTTTGGAGAGAGTGGCCGAGAACATCAGGGTTTGGCGGCGCTTGGGCAGAGTCGTTACAATTGCCTCGATATCGTGCAGGAAACCCATGTCCAACATCCGGTCCGCCTCATCGAGAACCAGCACTTCCAGCGGCTCAAACTCGAGCTTCTGGCGCCCGAGCAGGTCGAGCAAGCGCCCCGGTGTGGCGACGATGATATGCACACCCTTGCGAATTGCCTTGATTTGGGCATCCTCCTCGACGCCGCCGTGGATGGCGGCGACGCGGATAGGCAGGTGCTGGCCGTAGCTGCGGATATTGGCGACGATTTGGACGGCGAGTTCGCGGGTGGGGGCGAGAATGAGCGCCTTGATGCCGCGCAGCTGGCCTTGGCGCTGCGCCAGACACAGCCGATGGAGCAGCGGCAATACAAATGCCGCGGTCTTGCCGGTGCCAGTCTGGGCAATGGCGATGAGATCATGCCCCTGCATCACCTTGGGCATGGCCGCCGCCTGCACTGGGGTCGGGCGGACGTACCCTGCGTGTTGAATGGCACGGAGAATTTCCGCCTCAAGTCCAAAGTTGCTGAACGGCATGGCCGGAACCTAGCGCAATGGCGGCTGATGGCACGCTTTTAGTGCGGCGTGCCAGGGAATCGGCTTTTCTTACGGCCACCGGCGGCCAGCTAGAATGTCTCCGGGCAGGATGCCCGGGCCACGTGGTGCGGGCATCCTGCCAGCCGCCTCTTCCGGTCTCGCTGCTGCAGCGCCTAAGCCAACCGTAGCGGGCAGAAGGGCCCATACCGTTTGCCTCCCGCTGGTTCAAGCCCGAAAAAATTTGCAAATTTGCGCGCAACTGGCCATTCTTCAGATGCAGCGTAGGGGATTCCGTGCCATCGTATTCCTGACAGAAAACCAACAAGATGCCCACAGTTCGACCGAAACTGATGATTGTGGAAGACGAAGCCATCGTGGCAGCGGACCTCGCCGAGCGCTTGGCGCGCATAGGCTACGACGTGCTGGTCAGCGTTGCCAGCGGCGAAGAGGCGCTGGTGGTGGCGGGGGCGCAGCGACCGGATCTGGTGTTAATGGACATCCGACTGCAAGGACTCATGGATGGCGTCGAGGCCGCCAGCGAATTGCGCTCGCGGCTCCACTTGCCGGTGGTCTTTCTCACCGCCTATGCCGAGAGTTCCACGCTACAACGCGCGAAAATCGCCGAGCCCTACGGATATATCCTCAAACCCATCACGGATCGAGAACTGGAAATCGTCATCGAAATGGCCCTGTACAAAAGCCGGGTCGATTTGACCATCGAGCAATCCAATACCCAACTCGAACAGCGACTGGCCGAGTTGCGGGAGAAATGCGCCGAGTTGGAGCGCTTCAACAAGGTGACGGTGGGCCGCGAATTGCGCATGATCGAGCTGAAGCAAGAGGTCAATACCTTGCGAATGAACGCCGGCCAGACGGAAAAATACCGGATAGAGCCCAACTAAAACCCCACAGCACCCGGGCCTTGCTGATATTCGTTGCGTCCCCTGTGACCTCCGCGTAGAGTGCCCCTAAGAATATGAAAATTCTGGCCATCGACGACCATGTCGACCATCTGACGGCGCTACAAGCGGTGTTGTCCGATTCGCTGCCAGAGGCCGCGCTGTTGAGCGCCCTGAGCGGTCTGCAAGGCCTAGCACTGGCACGCAGCGAAGATCCGGATGTGATTTTGCTCGATATCGACATACCTTGTATGGATAGCTTCACGCTTTGCCGCAAGCTCAAGCAAGATGCGGCCCTGCAAGCCATTCCGGTCGTTTTCATGACTGCGGTGAAGACGTTGCAGAAAAGCCGGCTGATGGCCTTGGAAGCCGGGGGCGAGGGATTCCTGTGCCACCGGTTTGACCCGGCCGAACTCGTTGCCCTGATTCGCGCGATGACCAAGATCAAGGCGACTGCCGCCAGCCAACTCGATGGGCTGATCGGGGAGCGCAGTGCAGGTGTGCACCAGAACCACTTGGCCACGCTCAACCTGTTGGAGGATTTACAGACGGAAAACGCGGCCCGCAAACTCAGCGAGGAGGCCCTGCGCGAAAGTGACCGACGCCACCAAGCCATCCTCCTGACCGCCATGGACGGCTTCTGGATGATCGATGCCGAGGGCCGCATCCTCGAAGTCAACGATACCTACTGCCGGATGAGCGGCTACCCGCGCGAGGAATTGCTGCAGATGCACGCCTCCAAGTTGCAGTCAGACGCAGCAGAAGATGACATCCTCGGCCACATCCAACAGCTCAAGTCCAGCGGCGAAGAGCGCTTCGAGTCACGCCACCGACGCAAAGACGGCAGCACCTTTGACGTCGAGGTGAGCAGCCAATGCCGGCCCGCCGATGGGATGCCGCTGGTCATTTTCCTGCGCGACATCACCGAGCGCAAACAGGCCGATGCCTACCAGGAAATGCGGCGCCAAATCCTGCAGATTCTCAACGAGTCGGGCAAGCTGCAGGACGCTCTGCAACGCATTATCGGGGTGATTCAGACGCACACCCGATGTGCGGCGGTGGGCATTCGGCTACAAGATGGGGAGGATTTCCCGTATTTCGCCCAGAGCGGGTTTTCCAAGGAATTCCTCCACTCGGAAAACGCCCTGACGCGGTCTGATTCAACTGGCAAACTCTGCCTCGATGAGCATGGCAAGGTCAAGCTGGCCTGCGCCTGCGGCTTGGTCCTAGCCGGCAAAACCACCCCGGCCCGCCCTTACTTCACCTCCGGAGGGGGCTTTTGGACCAACGATTTATCCACGCTGGCGAAAGCCACCGCCGGCACTTATCCCCGGGTCATGACGCGGACCTGCTGCCTGCAACACGCCGCTTCGCTGGCCCTCATTCCGATTCGCAACCATGACCGGATCGTGGGTCTGATCCAACTCAATGACCCGCACAAGGAGCGCTTCAACTCCCAAACGGTTGAAATTCTCGAAAGCATCGCCTCGCACCTTGGCTCGGCGCTGATGCGTAAGCACGCCGAGGCGCAACTCCTCCAAACCAACCGCCACCTCGAGGTTGCCACCGCCCGCGCCCATGAACTGGCCGCCCAAGCCGAGATGGCCAACGCAGCCAAGAGCGCGTTTCTGGCCAACATGAGCCACGAAATCCGCACGCCGCTCAACGGGGTCATTGGCCTCACCGGCCTGCTGCTCGATACCGAGCTCAACGCCGAGCAACAGCGCTATGCCCACACGATCCGTAGCAGCGGCGAAGTATTGCTCGGCCTGATCAATGATTTTCTGGACATGTCGAAAATCGAGGCGGGCAAACTCGAGCTCGAAACCCTCGACTTCAACCTGGCAGACTTGCTGGATGAATTCACCCAAACCCTGGCCATGCGAGTCCGCGACAAGGGTATCAAGCTGCACTGCCACACCGACCCGGCAGTCCCCACGCCCTTGCGGGGGGATCCCGGCCGACTGCGCCAGATTCTGAGCAATTTCACGGATAATGCCATAAAGTTCACCCACGCCGGTGAGGTGCTTATCCAGGTCTCGCCACAGACCATCAGCGAACATGAGGTGCTGCTGCACTGCGCCGTACGCGATACTGGCATTGGCATTCCCGCCGACAAGCTTGCCACACTGTTTGATAAATTCAGCCAGGTGGATATTTCGACCACCCGCCGCTACGGTGGCACCGGCCTGGGCCTGGCCATCTCCAAACAGCTCGCCGAGTTGATGGGCGGCGAAGTCGGCGTGAGCAGCGAATTGGGCCAGGGCTCGCAATTCTGGTTCACCGCACGCCTCGCCAGACAGACCGGAAAAATCTCGCGGCGCCATTCCTCCTCGCGTGCAAGCGCCAACCAGTTGCGCAATACCTTGAACGACCGTAAGGCCTATGTCTTGCTCGCCGAGGACAATATCACCAATCAGCAGGTCGCCCTGAGTATCCTCAAACACCTTGGCCTGCGCGCCGACGCCGTGGCCAACGGCGCAGAAGCCGTCCAGGCCGTAACATCTCGCCCCTACGACCTAATCGTCATGGACGTGCAAATGCCAGTCATGGACGGACTGGAAGCCACCCGCCAAATCCGTCGGCTCGCCTCAGCTGCCTGCAACCCATCGCTGCCGATTATCGCCATGACCGCCAATGCCATCCAGGGCGATCGCAACAAGTGCCTGGCGGCAGGCATGAACGATTACGTCAGCAAGCCGGTTTCACCCCAAGGCCTCGCGGAGGTGCTGGGCAAGTGGCTGCCCGTGGCATAAGCCCCATCTCACGACCTCTTAATTTATGCAAACGTCCGAATCAGCCAACTCCCCCTCCAACCCAGAGGAACCGATGCGTCCCAATCATCTCTGGCGTGGCCTCGAAGCCGCAGTGATGGGCCTAGCGTTGCTGTTGCTTTGTTGGTTGGTGTTTTTCTGCAAATCCCCCTTCGAATACGGGCTCATGCCCTTGCTCTTATGGGCGGCCTTGCGCTTCAGCCTGCGCGGCGTTTTCAGCGCCGCCGCCGCCATCATCATCCTCGCCACCATCGGCACCGCCATGGGTGCGAGCTCCTTCGTACGCGCCACCGATCAGCAATCCCTGCTGCTGCTCCACGCCTACTTGGGCGTGACCATCGCCTGTACGGTGTTTCTGGCGAAAGCCTTGGCCGAGCGCAAACGTGCGGCAGATCAACTCGTCGCTGCCAACCACAACCTCGCCCAACTTAACCTCAGTCTCGCCTCTGCCACCGCCACCGCCAACCAACTCGCCGCCCAGGCCGCACTCGCCAGCAACACCAAAAGCGAGTACCTAACCAACATGAGCCATGAGATTCGCACCCCGCTCAACGGCGTCATCGGTCTCACCGGCCTGCTGCTGGATACCGAGCTGGATGCCGACCAACTACGCTATGCCCGCACCGTGCGCAGCAGCGGCGAGGCCCTGCTTGGCTTGATCAACGACTTGTTGGATATCTCAAAAATCGAGGCCGGCAAACTTGAACTTGAAAGCCAAGACTTCGATCTATCGAGTCTGCTGGAAGACCTCAGCGAGGCTCTGGCCGTTCAGGCCCGCAATAAGGGCATCGCGCTGCATTGCGCCGCCGAAGCCACCGTGCCCACCCCCCTGCGTGGCGATCGGGGCCGCTTACGCCAAATCCTCAGCAACCTTGCCGACAACGCCTTCAAATTCACCGATGCAGGCGAAGTGGCCATTCGCGCCTCACTGGTGGAGATGACGCCGCATGCGGTGCTGCTGCGCTTCAGCGTTCGCGACACCGGCATCGGCATCCCGGCCGATAAGCTCGGCACGCTGTTTGACAAGTTCAGTCAGGTGGATGCCTCCTCCACCCGCCGCTATGGTGGCACCGGCCTGGGGCTGGCCATCGCCAAGCAGCTTGCCGTTTTGATGGGCGGAGAAATCGGTGTGACCAGCGAAGTGGGCAAAGGTTCCGAGTTCTGGTTCACCGTGCGCCTTACCAAACAGACCAGCCCGCTGCTGCCGCGCTCCACCACCACCCGCTCTGCCGCCCACGAGCTGCTCAATTTGTTGGCCGACCGCCACGCCCATATCCTCGTGGCCGAGGACAACCTCACCAACCAACAGGTGGCCCTAAGTATCCTCAAACACTTGGGCCTGCATGCCGACGCCGTGGCCAACGGCGCCGAGGCACTCCAAGCCCTAGCCTCTCAGCCCTACGACCTAGTGCTCATGGACGTGCAAATGCCGGTGATGGACGGCATGGAGGCCACCCACCACATCCGCCGCTCCGAGTCAGCCACTGGCACACCCCGCTTGCCCATCATTGCGATGACTGCCAACGCCATGCGCGGCGACCGCGATAAATGCCTGGAGTCTGGCATGGACGACTACCTCAGCAAACCCGTTTCCCCCCAAATGTTCGCCACGGCACTCGACAAATGGCTACCACGCAAAGACTGAGAATCAGACCCGTGGTTTCAGCTTGCCAGGCATCCCCGCCAACCCTAGTTTGCAGCGACCTTTCTCCCAAACACCCCCTGCCATGGGATCCATCCATTCAGATCCGCGGCAACTGCCGCTCCTCGACTATCACCAGCTCGAGACCTTCGCGGTCATCGGCGTCGCCGACTACCTCAGGCTTCTCACCGAGGTTATTGAGGATATTCCCAAGCAGATGGACCAGATCCGCGCCGCCATCCAGGAGGGCAATGTGCCACAAATCCTCGCCCGCGCCCATGGCTTGCGCGGCTTGGTCGCCTATTTCGGCTGTGTCGCCATGACCGAGAGCCTCGCCCAACTAGAAAAGCAAGAGCATTTCCCTCCCGCGCAAGCCACCGCCATTCACGCCGAGCTGCAGAGCGTCTGGCAGCAAAGCCTCGCCGCTCTCAATGCCTGGCAACAATCCCTGCCAAGCTCCTCACCCTGACCGCGTTGGGATGACCGCGTGACCTTAGGGCGCGTGCTATCAGTAGCTTGGCCGGCTTTTTTTGCCAACCTTGATTGAACCAAGGTATAATAGCCGGCTGAATTGAAAACGTTTACGTTGCCGATCCTCCTATGGACCTGCAACCATCCGTCAAGCCACACTACCTGCTCTTAACCGTCCTTGGTGTATGTGGGGTTTTTGGCTGTGGCAAAAAACCACGAGCGCCGACAAACGCTCCTATACCTGCACTCATCGCGCCGGCAGCGCCCACGCCCCCCCGGAAGCCAGACTTTGCCAGGTTGCAAGGCAAATGGCGCCGCCCTGACGGCGGCTACGTTATTGACATCAAAAGCGTGGAGGCCACCAGCGGTAAGATGGATGCGGCATATTTCAACCCGCAACCCATCCATGTCTCCAAAGCTATAGCCACGCAGGAGAGTGCCAGCACGCGCGGGTTCGTCGAGTTGCAGGGCGTCAATCACCCCGGCTCCACCTACACGCTCGTTTATGCTCCGGGTGCCGACCAACTCATGGGCACCTATTACCAGGCCGCCCTGCGGCAACAATTCGAGGGGGGTTTCCACCGCATAAAATGACCTCCGCCGCCAGCAACTCTCCCGCTTCAGCCCCGGCGTTCAATGCGGCCCCGGTGCCTCTGGACAAATACGACGCTCCGGCGTGGCTCGGCACGCGGGTCTCCGGTGCTTCCATGCCATGGCCAAACCGGCTGGTTCCGCCTGCAATCTCGATTGCCTCTACTGTTACTACCTCAGCCACCTCTGCTTCCTTCCATTCAAAATATAATTCACCTCTCTCTGCTAGAAAGAAACCGCGAAACTCAAGCCACACCATGAAACTAAAACGATATATCAACGCCTTGTCTCTGCTGACGGCTGGCGCGGCGCTCCTTGGCGCCATCGCCCCAGCCCAGGCAGCGGCCAAGAAGCCCAACATCCTCATCATCTGGGGTGACGACATCGGCTGGTTCAATCCCAGTTGCTACAACAGCGGCATGATGGGCTACAAGACGCCCAACATTGACCGCATCGCGAACCAAGGCGCGCGCTACACCGACTGGTATGGCCAGCAGAGCTGCACCGCCGGTCGCGCATGCTTCATCACCGGCCAGTCCGGCTTCCGTACCGGCATGTTGAAAGTTGGGCTACCAGGCGCGAAGGAAGGTCTCAAGGCGCGGGACGTGACCATTGCCGAACTGCTCAAGGCACAGGGCTACATGACGGCGCAGTTTGGCAAGAACCATCTTGGCGACTCCGACTCGACCCTGCCCACGGCGCATGGCTTCGACGAGTTCATGGGCTCGCTCTACCACCTCAACGCGGAGCAGGAGCCAGAGAACGAGGACTACTTCAAGGACCCGGCTCTGCAGAAGAAATATGGGACGCGAGGCGTGATCCACACATGGGCCATGCCAGACGGCACACAGAAGGTCGAGAGCACCGGTCCCCTCAACATCAAGCGCATGGAGACGATTGACGAGGAAGTCACCAAGGCTTCACTCGACTATCTGGAAAAGGCGAAGCAGGCCGACAAACCATTCTTCCTCTGGTGGAACTCGACCCGAATGCATATCTTCACGCACCTCAAGGCGGAGAGCAAAGGCAAGACCGGCCTCGGCGTCTATCCCGACGGCATGGTGGAGCACGACGCGATGGTCGGGCAACTCCTCGACAAGCTCAAGGAACTCGGCCTCGATGAAAACACCATCGTCATGTACTCCACCGACAACGGCGCGGAGAAGTTTTCCTGGCCCGATGGTGGCTCATCACCGTTTCGCGGCGAGAAAAACGAGAACTGGGAAGGCGGCTACCGCGTCCCCTGCGTGATCAAATGGCCGGGCGTCATCAAACCCGGCACCGTGGACAACAATATCTATTCCCACGAGGACATGCTCCCCACGCTCCTCGCGGCCGCCGGCGTGCCGGATGTGAAAGAGCAGCTCCTCAAGGGCATGAAAGTCGGAGACAAGTCGTTCAAGGTCCATCTCGACGGCTATAACATCACCGACTCGCTCGCTGGCAAAGCCGCCAACCCGCGCCACGAATTCTTTTACTGGAATGACGACGGTTCACTCGTGGCGCTGCGTTATGATCAATGGAAGTTGGTGTTCCAAGAGCAGCGCGGCAAGGGCTTTGATGCCTGGCAGGAGCCATTCGTGCCGCTTCGC
>WBXE01000091.1 GCA_008932955.1 Verrucomicrobiota bacterium | reverse complement strand
TGTCTTCTGTCTTCTGTCTTCTGTCTTCTGTCTTCTGTCTTCTGTCTTCTGTCTTCTGTCTTCTGTCTTCTGTCTTCTGTCTTCTTCCGTCTTCTTCCGTCTTCTTCCGTCTTCTTCCGTCTTCTTCCCTGGGCCGCCTGAACAATTTTCACAAACGCCTTGCGGCGACGGGTGTTTTAGCGCCTTATTCGGCGCGGCGATACGCATGAGCACCTCCACCACTGAACTGAACGCCCCGGACCCCCTCGCCCGCGCGGCGAAGGCCGTCGAACTATACCACGCGGCTACCCCCGACATGGTCGGCGAACGCATGGTCCTCAATATGGGCCCGTCGCACCCCGCCACCCATGGCGTGCTGCGTCTCATCTTGGAACTCGACGGCGAAATTATCCACTCCGCCAACCCCGATGTCGGCTTCCTCCACCGCGGCGATGAAAAGATTGCCGAGAGCATGCACTACAACCAGTTTGTGCCCTACACGGACCGTTTGGACTACCTTGCGCCACTGGCCAACAATGTGGCCTATGCCTGCGCGGTGGAAAAACTCATGGACTGGACGCTGCCACCACGCGGCCAAGCCTTGCGGGTGCTATGCTGCGAATTGGCCCGGATCTCCTCTCATTTGTTAGGAATTGGGGTGTGTGCGATGGATGTCGGCGCGATGACGGTGTTTCTCTACACCATGACCGAGCGGGAAAAGATCTACAACCTCTGCGAACAACTCACCGGCGCTCGCTTCACCACCTCCTACACCCGCGTCGGCGGCCAACTCCGCGATATGCCGCCGGGTTTCGAAACTTCAGTTAGAACATTCCTCCACGAGTGCCTCATCGCTCTGGAGGAGGTGTCCAAGCTGCTCGATAAGAACAAGATTTTCCGCGACCGGATGATAGACATCGGGGTGATCAGTCGCGAGTCGGCCATCGCCTGGGGCATGACCGGCCCCAACCTGCGCGCCTCCGGCGTGCCGCGCGACCTGCGCAAAGACCGCCCCTACCTCGGCTACGAAAAGTATGAGTTCGACGTGCCCGTCGCCGACGAGGGCGATTGCTACGCCCGCTACCTCGTGCGCATGGAGGAAGTGCGCCAGTCCGTCGCCATCTGCCGCCAGGTGCTCGACACCATGCCAACCGGCCCGGTCAATCTAGCCGACCCGAAGAGCATGCTTCCTAACAAGGAGCGTGTGCTCATGTCGATGGAGGAATTGATCCATCATTTCATTGTGGCCACGCAAGGCATTGATGCGCCGCCGGGCGAGGTTTACTTCGCGGCGGAAAACCCCAAAGGCGAACTCGGGTTCTACATTCATTCCAAAGGCGGCGGCGTCCCGTATCGTCTCAAAATCCGCAGCCCTTCGTTCTGCAACCTATCCATCATTTCACGCCTGTTGCCCGGCCACATGGTCTCCGACGTGCCCGCCATCCTCGGCTCGCTGGATTTCGTCATGGGCGAGTGCGATAGGTAAACTCTGAAACGCTGAAACGCTGAAATGCTGAAATGCTGAAATGCTGAAATGCTGAAATGCTGAAATGCTGAAATGCTGAAATCTCAAATTTGAAATCTCAGACCCATGTCCCATTCCATTCTTGACGAATCCATCGCCTCGCACGCCACGCCGGGCAGCCCGCACTTCACCCCCTTCGCCGTGACTCCGGAGCTGGCGGCGGCGGCGGCCGAACGCATTGCCCATTACCCGTCTGACAAGCGATCCGCCACCCTGCCGCTGCTGCACCTCGTCCAGCAGCGCTTCGGCTTCATCTCCGCCGCCGCCATTGATTGGGTGGCCGCGAGCCTCGAACTGGAAGCGATCAAGGTGCTTGAAGTGGTTAGCTTCTATCCGGGGTTTCGGCAATCCGCGCCCGGCAAGTATCACATCCGCGTCTGCCGCACGCTCTCCTGCGCGATGGGCGGCAGTCACGAACTCATGGAGCGCTTGTGCGAACTCACCGGCATCGACCGCTCGCACGCCGATCCCCATCATCACCCCATCGCGGTGTCGCCCTGCGGGAATTTCTCCGTCGAGTTCGCCGAGTGCCTCGCCTCCTGCGGCAGTGCCCCGGTGTGCATGGTCAACGACGATTTCCATGAAGGCATCGCCGCCGACAAGGCCGAGGCGCTCTTGCAAGCCTACGCGAGCTGAAGCGCCAGAATCTCAGGAGTTTCCCTGCCCAATGTCACCGAGGTAGTGGTCGATAACTTCGGCATTGGCGGCATCAACACCGTTGACGAAGACTTGCTGTTAATGGTCGGTTGAGCTCAGTGGTGTCTCCTCAATGGCCATTGACCAGACACGTATCGGGTGCATGTTGAAAGCATGGATAATGAGCAACAGCTCAACGACCCATGGCTCATCGCCGCATGGCCGGGAATGGGCGCGGTGGCTATCAGCGCCGGCTATTACCTCATGGCAAAACTCGGCATGCATTTGCTGGCGGAATTCCCCGCCCGCGAGTTTTTCGATCTGGAACGCGTCGAGGTGAAGGATGGCCTGATTCTTACCAGCGTGCTGCCTCGCAGCCGCTTGTTTCTGTGGCAAAATCCAGCGCACACCCATGATCTAATTGTATTTATCGGTGAAGCCCAGCCGCCGACCAAGGGCGCGGCGTTTTGCGCCAAACTTATCAGCTTGGCGCAAAAACTCCGGGTCCAGCGCGTCTTCACTTTTGCCGCCATGGCCACCCAGATGCGTCCCGAACATAACTCGCGGGTGTTCGGAGCCGCTATTGACCGCGACACGCTGGCAAGGTTCAAGCGCCTTGATGTGCAGGTGCTCGACGATGCCCAAATCAGCGGTCTCAACGGGGTGCTGCTCGGGGTGGCCGCCGATAATGGAATGAAAGGCGGCTGTCTGCTGGGCGAAATGCCGCATGTGTTCTCCCAGTTTCCATTTCCAAAAGCCTCGCTGGCAGTCCTGCGGACGTTTAGCGCCATGGCCGCAGTGGCCATCGACTTCAAGGAATTGCAGAACCAGTCCCGGCAAGTGGAAAAAGGGCTGGAGGAATTTCTTCATCGCTTGGAAAATTCTGTGGGAGTGACGGGTGAGCCTGCTGCAACGCCGGAGGAAGTGGAGTCGGAAAAATCATCACCCCGTCTCAGTGATCGCGACCAACAGCAGCTCGAGGATCTCTTCGCCGTAGCTCGCATTGATCGCTCAAGGGCCTATGAGCTCAAGCAGGCCCTCGACCGCCTCAAGGTCTTTCAGGCCTACGAGGACCGCTTCCTCGACTTGTTCAAACAGCCGGGTTGAGCCAACCTGTGAGCGCCTCAGCAACGTGGGATGAGGCGAAGATGGAGCAGCAAACGTCGCCTCTCGCTCGGCTCGCGCTATGTCCTCTGGATCGTTTCGATCATCAACTAAGGCACAGAGTATCTGTCTGTGTTGGGCACCGGCTGCTCCACCGGCCTCGGCATCCGCAGCCTGCGCCAGCGGCTGCACCTACTCATCGGCGGCGATGCCGCCGTGGATAGCGATGCGAGCGACGGCTGGGTGCGGGTGACCATCCCATCCCGCTGCCCAAGCACCCAAGAGTACTATTTATCTGTCCCTTAATACGATGTCCCAGCTCCCCAAAGAACCCAAAGCAGCCTATTTACTAGAAATGCGCGGTGGACTTCACTTGGGGGCGTGATACCGTGCCGGTTGAATCGTTCACCAAAGCCATGTCCCAAGCACTGCTTGTTGTTCTCGTCCTTGCCAGCCTGTTTGGGCTCGGCAGCTGCGGGGGTGCAGGGCAGGGGATGACCGCTAGCAAGGTATCGGCGCGCTTTTCGGTCGCCGACATATTTCCTGCGTCGGTGCCGATCGTGAAGGTGCGCGAGCGGGATTTGCGGGACTTGCCGCTGGGTCACCAACGCGCGCTGGCCTATACGAGGCAACGGGGATCGGGTTTTTTGGCGCAAGGCGGGGTGGTGGATTTTGTGCAACCCCAGCTGCCCGAACCTAGTTCCGAGATCGACGGCAGTCTGCTGCCACCAAAACCCCCGCGATGAAATTCCCGCATTCCTGGCTTGCTGCCTGCGTCAAGATGGGAATCATTCCGCGCATGCCACGCCCACTTTGCGCCCAGTTTGCCGCGCTTTGCTTCACTGCTGCCCTCGTCACGTCGTGTGGCGGCAATCCTCCCCCGCGCAACCCGTCTAGCCAAGCGGCCTACCCGCAGGTCCAGTCGTCCGCCAGCGCTTCGGTCATCCCGCCTACCCCACCCCCGCGGGTGGCCGGCGAGAGCGCCATCGTGATCGACGCCCAAAGCGGGCGCGTCCTCTACGCTAAAAATGCCGATGCGCCCCGCCCGGTCGCCAGCACTCAGAAAATCATCACGGCCCTGTGCATCCTGGATGCTGGCAATATCGACTCGACGGTCACCATTGAGGCCTCGGATGGCGCTTGTGAGCCCACCAAGCTCGACCTCAAACCCGGTGAGCATTACAGCCGCCGCGAATTGCTCAAAGTGCTCGTCGTCAAAAGCGCCAACGATGTGGCCCGTGCGCTGGCCCGCGATGTGGGCGGCAGTCAGGAGGGTTTTGCCGCCCTGATGAACCGCAAGGCAGCTGCGCTGGGCATGCGCAATTCTCATTTCACCAATCCCAACGGCCTGCCGATGTCCGGCCAGCACTCAAGCGCCCGCGACATGGCCATCGCCGCCCGTGCCGCTTATCGCAGCCCACTGTTTCGTTCGTACTCCGCGACTAAGGCGTTTACTTTTCAATTCAACAATGGTCGCACCCGCGAGATCGAAAATACCAACCACCTCCTCAAATCCTTGCCCTATTGCGACGGCATGAAAACCGGCACCACCAACCTTGCCGGACGTTGCCTGGTGGCTTCCGGTTCGCTCAATGGTCGCTCCGCCATCACCGTGATCCTCAAGGACAGTACCGCCAGCATCTGGAAGGACTCCGAAAAACTCCTCCGCTGGGCCCTCGAACGCCCCGCCTCCCATTGATTTCTTGGCGGCCCCAACTGCATCATTGCCTTGCACCTCAAAAATTAGAAACCACAACCGAGCAAAGCGAGATAGCCTGACTGACTGCCATTGAAATAATCAGGCAAATTTCACGGACTACACACAGGAAGAAAAAATTATGAAATTCATGCCATGCACCTTTAGGATGAGTCGATGATTTGATAGATTGTGGTCATCTTTTCCGTGCAATCCTCTTCAATCCTTGAAATCAGTGGTTAAAAATGCCGCTGCAACCCATTCGACTTCCTTTTTGAAATTGACCACTCCCGCCGAAGTTCTGCGCCAACTCGCCACCAGCGGACTGCTGCGCTCGCTCCGCCCGCTCGACTCCGCCGCCGGCCCCGAGGTGATCCGCGATGGCCGCACCCTCGTCAATTTCGCGTCCAACGACTACCTAGGCCTCGCCCGCCATCCTGCCATCGAAGCCGCCTGCATCGAGGGGGTTCAGCGCTTCGGGGCAGGTGCAGCCGCCTCGCGCCTCGTCTGCGGCAGCCTGCCGCCGCATCGGGTGTTGGAAGAGGCTTTAGCCGCAGCCAAGCAAACGGCTGGCGCGCTGACGTTTTCATCCGGCTTCGCCACGGCGCTTGGAGTGATTCCGGCGATTGTTGGCAAGGCGGATTATGTCGTGCTCGACAAACTCTGCCACGCCTGCCTCGTCGATGGCGCCCGCCTCTCCGCTGCCACTCTCCGCGTGTTCCCGCACAACGATCTCGACAAACTCGCTCGCCTGCTGCGCTCCATTCGCGCCAAGTCCGCCACCGCCCGCATCCTGGTGATTACTGAGTCGGTCTTCAGCATGGATGGCGACCTCTGCCCGCTACGCGAAATCGTCGCGCTCACCGAGGCCTACGACGCCTTGTTGTTGTTGGACGAAGCCCACGCCATCGGGGTGTTGGGCGAACATGGCATGGGCTTGGCCGACGCCCTCGGCCTACAACCCCGCATCACCTTCCAAATGGGCACCCTCAGCAAGGCCGTCGGACTGGCCGGCGGCTATCTCGCCGCCTCGCGCGAGTGGATCGACTTGTTGGTCAACCGCGCCCGCTCGTTCGTCTTTTCCACCGCGCCACCGCCTGCCATCGCCCATGCCGTCCTCACCTCGCTGCAACTCATCAGCTCCCACGAGGGCCGTGAGCGCCGCGCCACGCTCCGCAGCCACCTCGCTGTCTTCCAAGACGCCAGTGGTCTGCTGGTAAATCACGCCACGCCGATCTTGCCAGTTGTGTTAGGTAGCAGTGAGGCCGCCCTGCGTGCCTCAGCCGCCCTGGAAACCCATGGTATGTTAGTTCCGGCCATCCGTTTTCCCACCGTGCCGCGTGGCACGGCCCGTCTGCGCATCAGTCTATCCGCCGCACACGCACCTGCCGCCATCCACTGCCTCGCGGCGAAGATGCAAGACTTGCAAGACGCAAGACAGCAAGATACAGGACTATGAGACAGAAGACTGGAATAAGAGATGCCATGCACCGCCCAACGGCTCTTGTCTTGCAGCACAGCGGTCTTCTGTCTTGCAGCACAGCGGTCTTCTGTCTTGGAGTGCAGCGGTCTTGTGTCTTCTCTCCCAATAACTAATAACCTGTAACGATCCCCCCCCCATGGCCGGTTTTTTCAAATCCCTGTTTAACAAAATCACCAATCGTGCCGAAATCGATTGGGATGAAATCGAGGCCGACCTCATTGCCTCGGATCTGGGCATTCAGCTCACCACTCGCATTATCGCTGAATTGCGCGACCTGGGTCGCAGTATTTCCGCCGCCGATGTGGTGGAAACCACCCGCCGCCACTTGCTGGAACGCTTGCCGAACGACTCGCCGCCGCCGCCACCGCGCGCCGATGGCTTGCCTTATGTTATCCTTGTCGTTGGCGTCAATGGTACCGGCAAAACCACCTCCTCGGCCAAGCTCGGGCTGTGGTTCAAGCAACGCGGCAGCTCGATTGTATTGGCCGCCGCCGATACCTTCCGCGCCGCCGCCGTCGAGCAACTCCAGCGCTGGGGTGAGCGGCTCGACTTGCCGGTCGTCACTGGCAACCCCAATGCCGATCCTTCGTCGGTGTGTTATCATGCCCATCAAAAGGCCATCGCCGGACGCAGCGAGTTCCTCATCTGCGATACCGCCGGGCGCATCCACACCCGCCACAACCTCATGGAAGAACTCGGCAAAATCCGCCGCACCCTCGCCAAACAAGATCCATCCGCCCCCCACCTCACCTTGCTCGTCGTCGATGCCACCACCGGTGCCAATGCCCTCAACCAGGCCAAGGAATTCCACAAGGCCTGCCCGCTCGACGGACTCATCGTTACCAAGCTCGATGGTTCCGGCAAGGGCGGTATTGCCGTGACCATCCACGACCAACTCGGCATCCCGCCGCGTTTCCTCGGCAACGGTGAAGAACCCCACGCCTTCGCCATTTTTCAAAAGCTGCCCTTCATCCACGATATCCTCTGATGCAGTCACATCCCGCTTGACTTCACTACGCGGATGAGCCAGCTTGTAAAGAGTTAAATCACTGTGCTGGTTCACTCATTTAGCCAGTATCCCGTCCATTGCAAATCATCTAACAATAATGCAAATATCCCATGAAGCGCACCGGACTGATCGTATGGATGACCTCACTGCTTGCCATGGCGGCAAGTTCTGCTGTTGCAGCTAATCGCAAGAGCAACAGGACCCCCACTGGCCCACCGTCGGCAGTGTACGCGAAGTATGACGTGGATCAAAATCGCAAGATCAACGTTGAGGAGGGGGAAGCTGTCCGCAAGGACTACGCGAAAACCCCCAGCGACCCGTTGCTCAAGCCGTATGACACCAATCATGACGGTGTGATGAGCGACGCGGAGATCATGGCCATTCCGGCCACCGCCCGGGCTGCCGCTTTACTCAAGAAGCCCAAGTAGATTGTATCCCAGCGTTTAGCCTCGCTGGTAAAATCCACCGCCATCTCGAGATTTCTTTGCCCCCCCAATAAACCGCTCACTCCACCGGATTCTGTGCTGTGTTTTTGCCCATGAAAGCCACCTTGCTACCGCCGAGAAATCCCGCCCTGTGCGCTCCGATGACTGCCAATCGTGAGCTGGGGGCCTGTCTGATTGCCAACCTGCCGATGCGTGATTTGCTGACCGCGGAGTTGTCGCGAGCGGGTTTCCAGTTGGTGGAGCCGGCCGACGCCTGCCCGCGCACCATTCGTGTGCCGTTGGACAATTGGATCGAGTTGGGAGCCATCCTGTTGTTGGCCAGCAGCCCCAACTCCACCTGCCTCTGCAATAGCGATGGCCTAATCCTCGCTTGGACGGGTAGTGACCATGCCGAGGACTGTGTCGAGCGCATCGTCACGGATGCGGCCTGCTTCCCAGTGGTGTACCCGTGGGATTTGCTGCGCATGAATGAGGAAGTGCTCGCCATGATGGATGAAAACGCGCTGCTGGGTGAAGTGAGCCCGCTGGCCACTCTCAGCGGTTGCGTGCGCTTGGGCAAAGGCTCAGTCATCCATCCCGGCACGGTCATCACCGGACCGGTGCTCATCGGAGCTAACAGCCAGATCGGGCCCAATGCCTACATCCGCGGGGCCACCTCCATCGGCCCGAATTGCTTTGTAGGCAACGGCGCCGAGGTCAAAAACTCGATCATCTATAACAACACCTACGTGTCCCGCCAATGCTATGTGGCCGACTCAATCATTGGTGCTTATGTCACTCTGGGGGCCGGCACCTGCACCGAAAATCACCGCCACGACGGCCGCAATCACGTCTCAATGATCCATGGCCGCTGGGTCGATACCGGTCGCGTCAAGTTCGGGTCGGTGCTCGGCGATGGAGTCAGGACGGGCGTCAACACGTCGCTGGAAGCCGGGGTGAAAATCGGCGTGGCCCGCACCACCAAGCCGGGCTCCTATGTCGGCAAGGATCTGCTGTGAGGAGCCTTTAACCAAGGATCTGCGCGAGCACGTAGGGAAGAATTCCGCCGGCACGATAGTAGTCAATTTCCACCGGGGTGTCGATGCGCACGATAACGGGAATATCCAACGTGGAAGCATCGCCAGCGGGGTGCACGCGGAGGGTGGCGCGCTGGCCGGGTTTGAGGTCGTTGGAAATACCGATGAGGTCGAAGCTGGCATCTGCGAGGTCCTTGACCTTGTCGTAGTCCGCCTTGTTGACGAAGTTGCAAGGCAGCACACCCATGCCGACGAGATTGGAGCGGTGGATGCGCTCGAATGACTTGGTGATGACCGCCTTCACGCCTAACAAGCTGGTGCCTTTGGCGGCCCAGTCGCGGCTCGAGCCCATGCCATAGTCCTCGCCGCCGATAATGATGGTGGGAGTGCCGGCTGCCGGATAGACGGCGGCCGCGTCATAAATCGCCTGGGTCTCGCCGTGGATTTGGGTGACGCCGCCCTCGCTGCCGGGGACCATCAGGTTTTTGATGCGGACGTTGGCGAAGGTGCCGCGGGTCATGATGCGGTCGTTGCCGCGGCGCGAGCCGTAGGAATTGAAGTCGGCAACCGCCACGCCTTTTTCGGTGAGGTGGCGGCCGGCTGGGCTGTCCTTTTTGATGGCACCGGCGGGTGAG
>WBXE01000090.1 GCA_008932955.1 Verrucomicrobiota bacterium | reverse complement strand
TTTATTGACGCCGCGCGCCACGTGGGCGACTGAGGTCTTTCAAACCTCAGAGTTAAGGGGAGCCGCGCCGATGAGGCCGGAGAGGTGGCGGTCGAGACTGGCGAGGGCGGCTGGATCAGTTACCTTCCCCCCTTCGGCGGTGGTGATGTAGAGGGTATCCATCGCTACGCCCTTTTCGGTGCAAATGCGGGCGTGGGCGGTATTGAGGGCGTGCTGGTTGATGGTTAGAAAAAGGTCGTGGAGCAGTCCGATGCGGTCGAGCGCCTGGATTTCCACGGTCGTGCAAGTGGGGTGGAGAGTGTTGCTGACGTAGGCTTGGACGGGCACGGAGATATCAGGGGTGGAGCGTGGCATGAGCTGCTCGGCAACGCGGCGCAGGTAGCGTTCCGGTTCGTAGCTAGGGGCCTCCAGCAGGGTGTGGAAGCAATCGAGCACTCCTTTGCGCAGGGCGGCATCGGCCACGGGCTCAAAGTTGGTGGTGCAGACGTGGAAGATATCAACCACGATGCCGTCGCTGCGGGTGAAGAAATCCGCCGCGAGGATATTCAGATGGCTAGCGGCGAGTGCGCAGCAGAGTTTTTCTAACAAAAAAGGTTTGTCGCGGGTGGCCAGCACCAACTCGCTGTAGCCTTTTTCGATGTGGTCGATCCACTTGATGCAATGGACCAACGGGGATGCGGTGGCAGTTTCTTGCTGGAGGAAATGGCGGACGCTGCGGACCTGGGTGAGGACCTCTCTGGCCTGGCGGAAGGCGAAGGCCGAACCTGGCATGCGTTGGAAGTGTTGCTCGACGTCCGGGTGGTAGTCGGCGCGCATCAGGTGGAGCACTTCATCGCGCAAGGTGAGGCGGTCGGCATCGAGTTGGCGGGAGTATTCGGCGCGTCCGCCGCCGGTGAGGAAGCGGCGGGTGGCGGCGTAGAGTTGAAGCATGAGGCTTTCTTTCCAGCCGGTCCAGCCTTCCGGCGAGGTGCCGTTGGAATCGGCGAAGGTGAACAGAAACAGCGCATCCAAATAGCTCGGCGATTTGACGATGGCAGCAAACTCCGCAATGACCTCCAGATCCTCCAGGTTGCGCGTCGTGGCTGTGCGATAGAACGTTAGGTGGTTGTCTACCAGAAACATGATCAGCGAGCGGCGTGGACCGCGGATCTGCATCCGGTTGCATAGCCGTGAGGCGAGCATTGCCGAGCCGTCGATGTGTTCGCGGACGTTTTCCGCACGGCCCGTATCGTGCAAAATCACCGCCAAGTGGAGCGCGTACGGGTCGGCGATTTCGTGCAACAGCCGCCGGTAAATTTCCCGTTTCGGGGTGCTCTCCTCGATGAGTTCGTCGAGTTGATCGAGGCAGCGAAGCGTATGTTCGTCGGCGGTGTAGCGATGGAAAAACTCATGTTGGACGAGGCAATCCAGCGGGCCAAATTCCGGCAGATAGCGCCCGAGAAACCCCACGCGGTGCATTTCCCGCAGGGTGCTGGCCACCTCACCCTTGCGTTCCAAAATCGCTTGGAACGTCTCGCGAATCGGCCTGGAGCAGCGGAAGGCGCGGTCGATGGTATTCCAGTTGTCTTGGACGAGTTGGCGGGCCTGTGGGCTGAGGCGCAGATGGCGCACCTGGCAGTGCTGGAACAGCCGCATCAGACGCTGGGGGTCGTCCTTGAAAATATTCGGATGGGCCGCGAATATGCGTCCTTCGCGGGCGATGAACCCGTCGAATTCTTCCTGAGGTTTGCGCCGGAATGTTAGAAACGAACGCAGCCCACTATCTAGCTGAGCTTCCTGCTGAATTTGGAACTCCTCCATCAGCGAACTGCAATATTGATAGAGATTGAGGGTGTGGCGATAGTAATCACGCATGAACACCTCGGTGCGACGCAGGATATCCCGTTGGGGGTATTCGAGGGCGGTGGAAACGACCCCTTGCAGCCGCAGGGTGAGTTGGTCGGTGGGCGCCTGGGTGTGGTAGTGGAGCTCGTTGCGGACCCGCTGGAGAAAATCCACAGCCGCTTCGATTTCGCGGCGGGCTGTGGCGGTGAGACTGGCGTGGGCGACAAATGTAGCGAGATCGGTGCTGCCGTGTTTGACGCGGCAGACCCACAGCAGGTGGTGATAATCGTCGAGGCCGCCACAACTCTCCTTCACGTTAGGTTCTTGCAGAAACACCGTGCCAAAATACTTCTGGTGCCGCCCGCGCATCTCCTGACGCAAGTGCTCGAAAAATCCCGCCTGCCCCTTGGCGAGACATTCGCGGGCGAATCTCCGTTCGAAGCGCTGAAATAATCCCGCCTCGCCACCCACCCAACGGGCATCGATGAGCGCCGTTTTAAATTGTGGATCCGCAGTGGCGCGCTCAAGACACTCGCCAATCGACCCCAACACTTGGTTGGTTTTGACCCCCATCGCGCCGAGCGTGTCGATAAACTCTTGGATGGCGGCCCGCAGGGCGGGGGACTGCTTGGCGCTGGCCGTCCCTAGCAACACCACAATGCGGATGTTGGAACGCGGGCTGAGGGTCGCGCGGCCGTAATGGCCCACCGCCACCAGCGCCACCGCCGGCGGTTTGCTGCCCGGCGGCATGAGCGCAGCGGCAAACACCGCTCCAAGCACTTCGTCCAACAATCCGGCCCGGGCCCGGGCGATTTCCACACCACCGCCGCCGCGCTGATGGCGTTGCTCAAGGCGGCTTTCCTCTACGGCCAGCCACGCTTGGCCACGGGCACTGCGCTCGCCGGCGTTGTCACTGGCTTGCAGTGTCGTGGTGAAGGCGTGCCGGGTATTGGCATCAGATGGCTCGAGTGGGTCCGGCATGCAGGATCGGCACCATCACCGATGCGTGAAAAAAATCAAGCAGGGATTTATTGCCCTACACAATCTAGCAAAAAAAAGCCTCAGGGCTGGCTCACTTTGGCCCGCATGAAGCCCGCACCGGCAAGCCCGTTGAAGGCGGAGAAACTGCGGTATTCCCAGTTACTGGCTGCCAGACTCGGCAGGCCGCTACCGGGTGGCGGGCTATCGGACTTGCCAAGATAGGTGACGAGGCTGTCCCAGGTGCCGACCAGAGTAGTGCTGGCTTCGATGGTGTATGTCACCCCGTCGATGGTGGCGGTCTGGGCACCGTTGAGGTCGGCGGTGAAGGTGGCGCTGGCAGAGCGGCGCACGGCGCAGGTGAAGGTGAGTTCTGTGAGGCCAGCGTCGGCGCAGGTGAACAACAACCCCTTGCCGGATGGGTTGTTAGGCTGGCCGGCGAAGGCGAATTCAGCTAGATTGGTCACGCCGTCATGATCGGGGTCGGCGTCGGGCAGTCGGTCGCTGGCGTTGGGGATCGAGCTGGAGTAACTGTTCATCCATGCTTGATAAGGCGATGTTATGCTGCTGGTCCATTGCAGCAACACATCGTTTTCGCCGTAAGCATTGGTGATGCGGGCTAGCGTGAATGACCCGAGCGAGGTGCTGTAACCGCCGCCGGTAATTGTGCCAAGCGTGAAGAGAGTGGTGCGGCTCGTGTCGCTGACCCCGCTGGCCAGATCGACCAGAGTCCAGGATTGATTGGATGCCCAGAATACGTCGGAGAAATCAACGCTGCCGCCGAAACTCAGGTCAAGGGTGGCACCGGGGCTGATGGCAAAACTGCCGCCAGTGACGTTGATTCCGGCGTAACGGCTGCCGCGGCCTGTGCTTAGATTGGCCGTGAGCTGCCACTGAAGGTGGGATGTAGCGGCCAGCTCCAGGCTGTTAGTGAAGGTCTGGATGCCGCTGCCATCGCGGCCGGGCGCTTCGATGCCTTGAATGCTCGCCGGGCCGCCAATGCTGCCGCTGCCAGCCAAGGTGCCGCCGGCCAAAACACTGACACTGCTGTTGATGAGACTGCCGGCCCCACCAATGACCAGCGTGCCGTCGGCGACGGTGGTGGTGCCAGTGAAGATGTTGGCGGCGTTGAGGGTGAGCGTGCCGGCCCCGTTCTTGGTTAGATTCTTGCCGCTGCCGCTGATGGCTCCGGAAATAGTTAGCGTGTCGTTCAAGTTATTCGTGGTCAGCGTCGTATTGCTAGCAAGGGCCAGCGGCGTGCTGATGGTATGGGTGCCGGCCACCGTGATGGCGGGGGCCGTGCCTGCCAAGGTGATGCCGTTGCTGCCGCTGCCTTGGGCAATGGTATAACTGCCGGTGTTATTGAAGCTCAGCGCATTGACGTTAGGAGCTGCGGTGTTGAGATTGACGGTCACGCTGCCGGCGGTATTGCCAAAAGTGGCGCTCACCACTCCGGGGAGGCTCGTATCCAGCCCCGGTGCTACATGGGTGCTGGCATTTGCCGCGTCCACCCAATTGGTGTTGCTGCTCCAATCGCCGCTGGCTGCTCCCTTCCAAATGGCATTAAGCGGCGGATCGGCTACCGCAATTTTTAAGATCACCGAAGGGCCGGGGATGCCGCTGGCAAAGACGGTCACTAGCGCATAGCCTTGCGGCGAGCCTGCGACAATTGAGGCTGAGGAGAAAGTCGTGACCGACCAACTCGACGGCTGCAGCACGGTGGTCAGACCGCTGTCTAACATCCGCACTTGGACAACTGGCACATCGCTCGATGAGTTCTGTGTGCCATTGCCGCCGGAGGCCGCGGACAGGCCTCGGAATTGGCTCCCGGCGAGGGATAGAGCACTCCCTGGCACCAGCGAAACCGGGGCGCTGGTGATGAGCGGTTGGGAGGTAGCGGCGAAACCCAGGCCCACGTCGTAGATCTCACCGCTGTTGAGAACACCGGTGTTGCCGCTGCCGCCGACGGCGAGCACCCGCCCGTTGGTTAGAAGCGTGGCGGTGTGGTTCTTACGCGCGGTGGTTAACCCCCCACTGCTTTGCCAGAGGCCGCTGGCCGGATCAAATAACTCCGCCGTCCCGCTCACCACGCCGCCGCTGCCCGTGCCGCCGCTGACGAGCACCTTGCCATTGGCCAGCAAGGTGGCGCTGTGATCGCTCCGGGCTTGCGCCAGCGTGGTGGTGGCGGAGCTCTCCAAGTTGGTGGTTGCCGTCCAGGTTCCCGTGCCGGAATCGTAGAGCTGCGGGCTGTTCTGATAGGTTGTGCCATTGATGCCGCCGACCACCAGCACCTTGCCACTTGGTAGCAGCGTGGTGGAGTGGCCCATGCGGGCGTTGGCCAGCGCTCCGGTGGCGCTCCAGGCGTTGGTGGCCGGATTATATAGCTCGGCACTGGCCAGTGCCGAGCCAGTGTTTTCACCGGCGATGACGAGCACTTTGCCGTTGGTTAGTAGGGTTGCCGAATGGCCATCACGGGCGCTGAGCAGGGGGCCGGCGGCCGACCACAACCCGGTGAGCGGGTTATAGATTTCCGCGCTGGCGAGCGTGCCGACGTCATTTTTGCCACCGGTGACGAGCACCCGGCCATCGGCTAACAACGTGGCGGTATGTAGATAGCGTGGCGAGTTCATGGCAGTGGTGGGGGACCACGAGCCAAATGTCGGGTTATAGATTTCGGCGCTGGCTAGGGCCGCAGAGTTGCGGCCGCCGGTGACGAGCACCTTGCCGTTTGCCAGCAGCGTGGCGGCGTGGTCGCGCCGGGCCGTGGGCAGCTCGCCACCGGCTGTCCAAGCCCCGCTGGCTGGAGTGTAAATTGCCACGCTGGACTGGGTGGTGGTGCCGTCCCAACCGCCGAGCGCCAGCACCCGGCCATCCGGCAACAGGTTGGCGCTGTGATGGGTGAGTACACAGCCCGGTGCCGCAGTCTCTGCCCATGTGCCAAGCGCACTATCATATAACTCCACAGTCGCTAGCACCGGATTGGCGCCACTGTATCCACCGGCAATCACCACTTTGCCGTTGGCTAGCAGGGTGGCGGTGTGGTCGTAGCGCTTACCAACCAGCGAGCCAGTCACCGCTGCCCAGGTGCCGGTGGCCGGATTATAGATGTCCGCGCTGGCAACCCCATCTAACGTATTCCAGGTGGGGGCTCTTCCGCCAGCCAACAGAACGCGGCCATTGGGCAGCAGGGTGGCGGTGTGATGGTCGCGAGGATTTATCAGACTTCCTGCGGCTGACCAGGTGCCGCTTGTTGAATCATACAACTCGGCGCTGCTGACGCATTGGAAGCTGCCGTTGTAGGAGACTGGGTCAGTGTTCGCGCCGCCTGCAACGAGCACCTTGCCAGTGGGCAAGACGGTGGCGCTGTGGTTTTGGCGGGCGGTGATCAAGTCGCCCTTCGCGGTCCATGTGCCAACCGCTGGGTCGTATAACTCGACTTTTGCCAGCAGAAGGTTGCTAGAACTGGATGGGCCACCCATTCCGCCGGCCACCAAGACCTTGCCATCCGCCAGCAGGGCGGCGGAGTGGCAGTAATGCGCGTTGGGCATTGCTCCGGTTAGAGTCCAGGTTCCCAGGTCCGGATCGTACAACTCCGCGCTTAATAAATAGGCAGAACCTAGGGTTTGTCCGCCTGCCACCAAGACCTTACCGTTAAGCAACAAGGTGGCGGTGTGGTTGATGCGAGCGGCCTTCATGGTCCCGCCGGAGCTCCAAGTTCCAGTGGTCGGATCATACAGTTCCGCACTGGCAAGGCTTGCTGGACCTGCGGTCCCTCCCGTGATCAAAACTTTGCCATTGGCCAGCAGGGTGGCAATGTGGCTAAAACGTCCCGTGGCCAACGAGCCTGTGGCTGTCCAGATGCCGGTGGCAGGATCATATAACTCCGATGTTGTCAGAGCGGTGCCGTTGTGCCCGCCAGCTACCAAAATTTTACCGTTGTTTAACAAGGTGGCGGTATGATAGCGGCGGGTGCTGGCCATCGTCTTGGCGGACGTGAATGGGGTGGCGGCACTGATGACGAGCGTGGCGGTAGCGCTGCCAGAGTAGCTTGAATCGGTGACGGTGGCCACCACCGTGTAGCTGCCCGGCGCGCTCGGCGCGGTGGGCGAGCCATTGTAGGTGAGTGTCACCGCCAGTCCCGCCGGAGTGGTGGTAGCCGTTACGGTCTTGGCGCTGCCATCCGCGGCTTGCCACAGGCTGCTGATGATGACCGTGGCGGGAGTCTTGGCGACTTGTGTTAGAACCGCGCTAGAGATACCATTAACGGTCAGGGTAAGAATGGCGGGGCCGGCGGGCAAGCCGACAAAGGTGGTGGTGCTGAGCGTGGTATCGCTCCAGGCGGTGGTGGCGGGCATCACGGTGCAGCCGCTTTCGATGTTGAAAAGTTGCACGCTGGGAAAGTTACTTGGAGAGTCTTTGGTATTGCCGCAAGAGCCGCCGGAGATGCCGCGGAAGCGGCTGCCGCTTAGTGCCAAACTGTTACCCAGCATCAGGGGTGACGCCGGAACAGTGAGCTGCGGCTGCCAGGCGCTTTGATAGCCAAGGCCAATGTTATACAACTCCGTGCCGGTTTGATAGACCACGCCGTCCGTCCCTCCGGCCAACCACACCCGGCCGTCGGTCAGCAGCGTGGCCGTGTGGTTTTTTCGCAAACCGCCCAGCGCAGCACCGGCCGTCCAGCTTCCCGTGGCGGGGTCATACACTTCGCAGCTGGCCAGTGCGGCACTGCCGTTGCTGCCGCCGGCCACCAGCACCTTGCCGGTGGCTAGGAGGGCGGCGGTATGGGCGCTGCGGGCAGCTGCCAGCGCCCCGCAAACGGTCCAGCGGCCGGTGGCTGGATCATACATCTCGCAGCTTGATAGATAAGTGGATCCCGCCAAGCCGCCGGCCACCAGCACCTTGCCGTTGGGCAAGAGGGTGGCGGTGTGTGCGGAGCGGGCGGTGGTGAGTGCGGTGGTGATGCTCCAAGTACTGGTGAGCGGATCATACAGTTCGACACTGGCCAGCGCGGTGCCTGTGGTGTTGCGTCCGCCGACCACCAGCACCTTGCCATTGGCCAAAAGGGTGGCGCTGTGTCCCTGGCGTGCGGTGTTCAAGGAAGTGGTGGCCGACCAAGTGCCGCTGGCCGAATTGTAAAGTTCGGCGGTGGCGAGGGCGGCACCGCTTGCTAGGCCTGCGGCGACGAGCACCCTGCCATCTCTCAGGACCGTGGCGGTGTGCAGTGCACGGCTACCCGTCATGCTGCCGGTACTCGTCCAGGTGGCGGTGGTGGGATCGTACATTTCCGCGCTGCCAAGGGTGGCTGAGCCGTCGCTGCCGCCGGCCACCAGCACCTTGCCGCTCTGGAGCAGGCTCAGAGTGTGCAGGTAGCGCGCGGTGGCCATCGGGCTGCCAGCCGCTGCGGTGCCGACTGCCGGATCGTAGAGATCAACCTTGGCGAGGGCTCCGCCAGTGAAGCCACCGGCAAGCATTACCTTGCCGGTGGCCAGCAAGGTGGCAGCGTGTTGGGCGCGGGGCGCCGGCAAGGCACCGCTTGCCACAGTGAAGCCGCTGGCTGCATCCATCACTTCCGAGTTGGCCAGAGAGGTGGCGCTATCCTCGTTCCAGCCGCCGCTGATCAAAAGTTTGCCGCTGGGCAGGAGGCTGGCACTGTGGTCCAGGCGGGCGGTGGCTAGGCTGCCGGGCTTAGTCCAGATGCCGGCGAGGTAATCATATTGTTCGGCGCTGGCTAGCATCCCACTGGTGGTGTTGAAGCCACCCAAAATCAGCAGTTGGCCGTTGGGTAATAAATTTGCACTGTGCGAAAACCGGCTGCTGCTAAGGGCGGCGGTGACCGTCCAGGTCACGGTGGCTGGATCATACACCTGCGCGGTGGCCAGCGAGCTGGCGGTATTGCCGCCGTTGGATTTCCCCCCAACCACCAGCACCGTGGCATTGGGCAGCAGCGTGGCGGTATGATAGAAACAGGGCGCGGCCAGCGCTGCGGTAGGCGCCCAGGAGCCGGCGGCCGGATCATAAAGCTCCGCGCGGGCGGTGCCGACATCCGGAGTGGTTTCGCCTCCCGCGACGAGCACTTTGCCGGAGGCGAGCAAGGTGGCGGAGTGGTAGGCAGTGGCGGTGCTCAGGGAGCGGGTGCTCGTCCAGACGCCGGTGGCCGGGTCATAAAGTTCAGCGGTGCCGATGATGCTATTGTTGGTGGTGTAGCCGCCGCTGACCAGCACTTTGCCGTTGCCTAGCAAGGTGGCGGTGAACGAGTCGCGGGCCTGCTTCATCGCGCCGGTGGCCGTCCAAGTGCCGCTCACCGGGTCATACAAGGCGGCGCTGGCAAGCGAGGTGGAGCCACCGAAGCCGCCGGCCACCAACACCTTGCCATTGAGCAACACGGTGGCGGTGTGAGAGTGACGCGCTGCCGGCAGCGCGGCCGCCGCCGTCCAGGAACCGGTGGCCGGATCATACAATTCAGCTGTGGCCAGCGCGTCGCCCGCCGTATTGCGGCCGCCGGCCACCAACACCTTGCCGCTTGGCAACGCCGTCATGGTGTGGGAATCCCGGCCGGTGGCCAGTGATCCGGAACTGCCCCAGGTGACCGCTTGCGCCTGCTGCAGACCTGAAATACCCAATCCCAAAGCCAGCCAAGGCAAAATCAAGCAACGCAAATATTGGGAAAATCTGAGCATGAGGGGTCTGTAAACCTGTGTCGGCAGCATTTCTACGGTTAAACCCACCATTTTCCAGCTTCATTTCATATTTCCAGGGTTTCCAGGGTCTCAAGGGTTTCCAGGGTTTCCAAGGTTTCCAAGGTTTCAAGGGTTTCAAAGGAGGGTTTCAAGGGAGGGTTTCAAAGGTTTCAAAGGTTTCAAAGGTTTCAAAGGTTTCAAAGGTTTCAAAGGTTTCAAGGGT
>WBXE01000089.1 GCA_008932955.1 Verrucomicrobiota bacterium | reverse complement strand
GCTGGAGCAACCGATGCCACTGATCAGGGCGAAATTTTCGCGGGGCACGCCGAGTTCGGGGAAGGTGCGCTGGAGCGAGTTGAGGATAGCGTAATCGCCGCAGCCGGGGCACCAGCGCACTTCGTTAGGCGGCACGAAATCCTTGCGGCTCAATTCCGGGAGGGCAGGGATATTTTGCACGGGGAGATTTGGGATTGCAGTGTCCATGGGAAATTAGGCGTTGAGAAGTTCGAGGATGCGGTCGCGAATTTCGCTGATCTTGAAGGGTTGGCCTTGGACCTTGGGCATCGACAGGGTGTCGACCAAATAGTTGGCCCGGATGAGGATATTAAGCTGGCCATTGTTGAGCTCTGGAATGAGTACCTGTTCAAAGCCCGCTAGCAGGTCGGCAAGATCGGCCGGCAGCGGATTGAGGTGGCGCAACGTGCTACTGCTCACCGCATGACCTTCGCTGCGCAGAGTGGCAACAGCGGATGTGATGGCCCCATGAGTGCCCCCCCAGCCGAGGACCAAAATCTTACCATTGCGGGCACCGTTGACTTCCATGGGCGGCAGGTCTTTGGCAATGCCGGCCACCTTGGCGGCCCGCAGGTTGGTCATCAAACTGTGGGTTTCCGCATCGTAGCTGATGGCCCCCTTCTCATTTTTCTCGAGTCCGCCGATCCGGTGTTCGAGGCCGGGTTGGCCGGGGATGGCCTGGGTGCGGGCGAGGGTGTGTGGGTCGCGGGCAAAGGCCACGTAGGGCTTGGACTCGTCGGCGAAGGGTTTGGAGATGTCCGGCAGCGTCGCCTCGTCGGGCACCAGCCATGGCTCGGAACCGTTGGCCAGATAACCGTCGGTGAGCAAAATCACCGGAGTCGAGTATTGTATGGCAATGCGCGCGGCCTCAAAGGCTGCGGCGAAACAATCCGACGGCGAATTGGCGGCCACGATGGGCAGCGGGCTTTCACCGTGACGCCCGTACATGGCTTGGAGCAGGTCGGATTGTTCGGTTTTGGTCGGCAAGCCGGTGCTCGGACCGCCGCGTTGGATGTTGACAATGACTAGCGGCAACTCGGTGGTGATGGCCAGGCCGATGAACTCGCTCTTCAAACACATGCCCGGACCGCTGGTGGCAGTGGCGCCGAGCTTGCCGGCGTAACTGCTGCCCAGAGCTATGCCGATGGCGGCGATTTCATCCTCGGCCTGCACCGTGGTGACGCCGAAGTGTTTGAATCCGGCCAGCGTCTCGAGGACCGAGGTGGCAGGTGTGATCGGATAACCGGAAAATAGCAATTCACGACCACAGCGCCGCGACGCGGATATGAGTCCCAGCGCGGTGGCTTCATTGCCGGAAATTTTCCGATAGATACCGGGGGCGACCACGGCGCGGGCTACCCGGTAGCGCTCGATGGTCAGTTCGGAGGTTTCGCCGAGGAAATAGCCTGCTTTGACCACGGCGGCATTGGCGGCGGCGAGATCGGGCAGTTTCTTCCCCCATTTGGCTTGAATATAATCGAGGGTGGGTTCGATCGGGCGGCTATAGACCCAGAACATGAAGCCGAGGGCGAGGAAATTTTTGCAACGGAGCTTTTCACGGTTTGTCAGCGGACTTTCCTTGAGGGCTTCAAGTGCCAGGGCGGTGATATTGAGGGCAATGAGAATATATTTTTCCCCCAGACTCGGATCGTCGAGCGGATTGCTGGCAAAACCGGCCATCTTGAGGTTCTCTTCGGTGAAGGCGGCGGTGTTGACGACCAGCAGACCACCTAGGACCAAATCTGGCAAGTGCACGGCGAGGGCGGCTGGGTTCATCGCCACGAGTGCGTCGGGTGCATCGCCTGAAGTGAGCACCTTGCTGCTGCCGAAGTGGACTTGGAAGGCTGAAACGCCGCCGATGGTGCCGACTGGGGCGCGGATTTCCGCGGGATAATCGGGAAACGTGGCGATCGAATTGGGAATGGTGACGCTGGTATCGGTGAAGCGTTCGCCTACGATTTGCATGCCGTCGCCAGAATCTCCGGCGAATCGGATCACCACTGATTTCATCTCGCGAAAGCCGGGGGTAGAGTCAGACATAAGAGTGTATATTTCGTGCTCGGGCCGGAAAGTGGTACGTGTTCTGCGCGATGTCAATCATGGCGGTGGCTTTGCCCATAAAATTTCCCCACCCCGCTGCGGCCACCGTAGCAACTGGAAGTATGAAGCGGTGGGAGACCCGGCCCTACTTCTTGGCCCCCATGTCGCGAATACTGATGGCGCGGAATTCCACCGGATCGTTATGCCCGGCAAAGCCAAAAAAACCATGCGTGCGGTCTTTGCCGGGGTGGGCGCTTTTGCCCATCACCGTAGCCACATCCACCTTGCTCAGATCCGCGTCGAGGATCACAAACCCATTGAGCTCCACCTTGAGGGTCGGCCCAACCACCGTCACTTCCTCAAAATTCCATTCGCCGATCGGCCGCTGGTAGCCGCGCTGCGCCGCCACCATCCCGTATGCCGAGCCATGCGCCTGACGCGGGTCAATCTGGTTGTGAGTGGCCGCTTCGTAATTGTCGTCGAGCACCTGGCATTCGCACATCCCAACGTAGGCGGTATTACCGCTGCCAGGGTAGCGGATGCACAGGCCGTTGTTGCCGCCGGGCGGCAACTTGAACTCCAGCCGCGCCGCAAAATCAGTTAGATCAGCCTTTTGATAGATATTGCCGCCCTGCTGCGGTTTGCAGCGGATGGCAGCCTCGACCACCTGATAGTTATCGATATCACCGGCCCAGCCGTCGAAATCTTTGCCGTTGAAAATGGACATGAAGCCCGTGTTGGACTTGGCCGCCAGCCATTGATTGGCCTCGGTGCCGCTGATTTCACGGATAAAGAGATGGCGCCACTTGATCGGGGCGCCGTGGGCTTGCAGGCACAGCGGACCCTTGCTGGCAATCGCCACCTGGCGATCGTAATAGTTTTCCAGAATCGCGTGATCGACGGTCTGCTGGCCGTTGAGCCAGACACTAACGCGGGCACCGACCATCACCACGCGCAGGGTGTTCCACTCGCCGGCCGGCTTGTCGGCGAGTACCAGCGGGTCCTTGCCTGGGGCACCGGGACTATTGTTCCAGAGGCCGCCGCTGCCTTTCTGCGCGCCGTTTTTCCATTCCTTCTTGTTGGTGTGGTCCCAGATTTGGACTTGGGGAACGTTGCGCAGATAGATGCCGGAGTCGCCCAGTGGGGCCATGTTATAATCTACCAGCAATTCAAAATCACCGTACTCCTTCTCGGTGGTGGCGTACTTGCCCTTGCCATCGTTGAGCAATTCGCCATCCACCACCTTCCAATGTTGGCGCATGTCCGCCGTCCACGTCTTGAGCAGTTCCGTCCGCTCGGCTTCGGGCATCGCCAGCAAGCGCCGCTGATCGCTGGTGTCACCGCCGCGCCAACCTGCTAGATCAGTGCCATTCAATAGTGCGGTGAATCCTGCGGGCGGGGTTTGGGCCGCACTCAGGGCAGCGGTGGCGAACAATAAAAACAGCGGGCGCATGACAGAGGGCAATTTTTTCAATGATGAGAGGTGGGTCGCGAGGCGAACCTTGCGTGCTGCCAGCAAAGCCGATCTACCATCCGCTGCCAAGGGTTTTTCCAGCTCACTCCTGTTTCAGGCGGATATGGCGGTACTCCACCTTCATCGGCGGGCCGGCGTGGACTTGCACGCCAATGAGGCCATCGACGGGGCGGTTAGGGGCGTCGTCATCGATGACCACGGCCATCAGGCGGCCGTTGAGGATATGGGTGAGCACGTTGCCGCGCACGATGATATGCACGCTATTCCAAGCGGCGTTGATGGAGGCGGCAAGCGGCGCAGAATCCCCGAAACTGCCCAGCAGCACCGGCGGCCGGGTTCCCACCACGCGGGTCATCTGCCCGCGCAAGGCCAAAAATAACCGGCCTTTCTCCTCGTAGTTGTTGCCCGTGTAATCCTTAGCTCCATCAATATCAAATTGGTAGCCGCGCATCGCAAAACGGTTAGACGGGGTCACTGTGTCGGCTACCAGCGCGCTGCGGTAGTTGATGCCGCTGTTGCCTTGGTCTGAGATTCGGAACTCGGCCTTTAACTCGAAATCCCTGGGATGAGCCCCCTTCCACACGATGAAAGTGTTGCTGTGGATGAGGGTGTCCGAGGTAATTTCACCGACAAGGCAGCCGTCCTCACAGCGCCAATACTTCGGATCGCCCTCCCATCCCGCGAGCGATTGACCGTCGAAAATCGTGGCAAACCCGGGCGCGTCGCCGGTTATCGCCTGTGGGCGGTCGCTCTGTTGGGGAACGAATGCCGGTTCGGCGGTCGAGACAGGGGCCGCGGCCGCGGCCATGAGAAAGCACAGCAAGAGTTTCATAGGGAGAAGCATGGTTGTGCGGCTGGCAGGATCATCCCTGCAACCGCTCGCGCATAGGCTAGCAGCCTCACAGCGCCGCACAACACAAAACCCTGCCACCGCCGTACATTAGGTTAGATGCCTCTCTGACTGGCAGCGCCACCCGCTTGTGGCTGAGGTGGGTATAAATGGCGTAGCCAACGTTCATGGTCATCGACAGCAAATCCGCCGCGGTCGCGCCCAAGGTCGTCGCGCAGATCTTCATGATCCAAAAACTCAAGGTGACTTGGGCAACTTTATTCATCTCGGATAGGCCGTGGGCAGAGCTGCGCGTCGCACTGCCACGAGCGGCCGGATCTTGCCCATCCGATGCATCAGCGGCAAGTGATGGGTTTTTGTGGAGCTGCTGTGTGCGCACAATTGAGGCTTGGCAAGCGGGGGGCACGTGCTCAAGTTGGCGGCGCCACAACTCACCGCATTGTGCTTGTGCTAAGGCTTCTGGTGGAGCTGGTTGCATGCACCCACTCGGTCCCATTGCCCCCACCTGAGAACCCAATCGTCAGATGATTACCCGTCGCCAAACCCTCAAAGCTCTCGCCGCTATGGCGACAGTGCAAATCGTGCCCAGCCGCGTGCTCGGCCTCAACGGCCAAACCCCGCCGTCGCAAATCCTTACCCGCGGCATCATCGGTTGCGGCGGCATCAGCGCGTCCCACCTCACCATGCCCGGCAAGTTGCTCGCCCTTTGCGACGTGGATAGCCGCCATCTCGAGCAACGCATGCACGACGCCGGCGGCGAGGCCAGCGGGGTGAAGGGCTACCATGATTTCCGCGAACTCATTGCCCGCGACGACATCGATATCATCCACATTGCCACCCCACCGCACTGGCATGCCCTCATGGCCATCGAGGCCGCTAAAGCCGGCAAGGATATTTGGTGTGAAAAACCGATGAGCCGCACCATCGGCGAAGGCTTGGCCATGGTGCGCGCCGTCGAACAACACCAGCGCATCTTTCGCCTCAATACCTGGTTCCGCTTCGAGGGCGGGTTTTACGACATGCGGGTGCCGGTGAAAATGCTCAAAAAAGCCGTGCTCCACGATTTGTTGGGCTGGCCCTTGAAAGTCACTGTGTCCGGCGTCACCGGCTTCGATTGGAAGTTAGCTACCTGGGCAGGCAAGCCCGGCCTTCAGCCCGAGCCGGTCCCGCCGGAATTGGACTACGATTTATGGTTAGGCCCGGCGCCCAACAAACCCTACAACCATCTGCGCACCCATCAAACTTTCCGCGGCTACTGGGATTATGATGGCGGTGGCCTCGGTGATATGGGCCAACATTATCTCGACCCTGTCCAATACCTCCTCAACAAGGACGACCAAGCACCTATCTCGGTGGAAATCGACGCCGACCCGCAGGACGCCGAAGCCGTCGGCACTTGGCGGCGCATCGAGCATACCTACGCCGATGGTTGCAAAATCATCCTCGACGGTGAAAACAAGGATCAGGATGCCAAGTACATCGAGGGACCCAAAGGCTGGATTGGCAAGGGGCTAACATCTAACATTCCGGACCTGCGCAAGAAGCTCGACGCCCTGCCCGATCCCGCGCCCCAGCTGACGGATTTTCACGAGGCGGTGCGCACTCGCAAGAAGTTTGCCATCAACGAGCACAACGGCTTTTGGTCGTGCACTCTGGTGAACCTTGGCATCACCGCCCATCACCTCAACAAAAACCTCAAGTTCGATTCCAAAACCCTCCAGTTCGACGATCCCGCTGCCAACGCACTCAACCACCAGCCGATGCGTGCGCCGTGGAAACTCGATGGCTGAACAGGGCTGCTAGCTTGCACAGATCGGGCTGCAGTCGGCGACTGGACCGCCGATGACCGCCTCGATTCCAAACAACCCCTGGAATCCGGGGTTTCCATTTTCCCTTCCCAGTGCAAAAGTGAGTCTCGGAAAGACTGCGCCCACATGATCTGGATCGACTCTCACAACCACCTCCACTTCCCCCGCCTGGGCGAGGCGGCGGCGCTGATCGCAGCAATGCGCGACGCCGGGGTCGAGCGCTGCGTGGTCAACGCTACGAGTGAAGCCGAGTGGGCTGCGGTGGCGGCCTTGGCGCACGCCTATCCGGAGATGGTCGTGCCGGCGTTCGGAATCCATCCACAGCACGCGCCTGAGGCCAGCGACCAATGGCAGGAGCGACTTGCCGGCTGGTTGGAGCAATTTCCGCTAGCGGGAGTGGGCGAGTGCGGGCTGGACCGGCGGTCGGCAGCACCCGCAGTAGCCCTGCAATGGCCGGTGTTTCTGGCGCAGCTGCGGTTGGCCAGCAGTCTCCAGCGGACCCTGACCATTCATTGCGTCAATGCCTGGGGGCTACTATTCGAGGCCTTCGCTCAGGCCGCACCGCCACCGCGATTTTTGCTCCACGGGTTCGCCGGCTCCGTGGAAACCGCGCGCCGCCTGCTGCCTCTGGGCGCCTATTTTTCGTTCTGCGGGGCATTCCTGCAACCGCGCCGGGCTGCGGTGTTAGAGGTGTTCCAGCAGCTGCCTCCAGAGCGCATCCTGCTGGAAACCGACGCACCCGACATGCTGCCGCCGCCGGCTTGGGTGCGCCACCCACTGCCGCAGGCCTGCAATCATCCGGCCAATTTGCCCGCCATCGGCAGCGGCTTGGCCGCCGCCCTGAACATGCCAGTGGCGACCCTCGCCGAACTAACGACAAACAACGCGCGAGCTTGTTTTGGGGGATAGAGGTGTCGTGACAGCGAGAGTGTCGGGGCGTGCTGGAGCCACCACATTCCTGTGGTGGTAGCGAAAGCGATGCCCATGAATGATCGCCGAGGCTCTTCTCATGAGCTCCCCTTCCTCATGACGACAGTAAGGTCGTCACTCCTTAGACGACAGTAAGGTCGTCGCTCCTTGGACGACAAGAATGTCGTCGCTCCCGAGCATCTTCGCAGGCTTGTTTGCGCGGTCAATTCGCGGCTTGCGGCTGTTCGGTAGGCATGACCGGAAGACGCGTCGGTTCAATAAGTTCCAACTCCGCTTGTTGAACAGCGGCGAGCTCTGCAACTGGAGGCTCGGGTTCCACCACCGCTTCGACTGGTGCGGCAGCGGCCTGTTCAGCTTGTTCGGCAGCGGCCTTTTCAACAGCCAGGCGGTCCTGTTCAACTTGCGCGGTAGCGGCCTGCTCAGCTTGCGCAGCGGCAGCGGCCTGTTCAGCAGCCAGGCGGTCCTGTTCAGCTTGCGCGGCGGCGGCCTTTTCAACAGCCAGGCGGTCCTGTTCAACTTGTTCGGCAGCTGCCTGTTCAGCAGCCAGGCGGTCCTGTTCAGCTTGCGCGGCGGCAGCCTGTTCAGCAGCCAGGCGGTCCTGTTCAGCTTGTGCGGCAGCGGCCTGCTCAGCAGCCAGGCGGTCCTGTTCAGCTTGTGCGGCAGCGGCCTGTTCAGCAGCTAGGCGGCTCTGCTCAGCAGCCAGACGTTGCTGATCGGCTTGAGCGGCAGCAGCGGTCTGCTCAGCGGCGAGGCGTTCCGCTTCCTTTTGGGCGTTGAGGGCTTGGAGGCGTTCAACGGCCTCCTTGGCGGCGGCTATCTTGGTGGAGACGGCGGCGGTTTGGCGGAGATTGCGCTCGGCGGCCTCCATGGCGGGCATCAGGCCCACTGTGTCCGGCGAGGTGGCAGCGCATGATTGGGTGGCGGCTTCGAGTTGCGCTTGGGTCTTGGCCAAGGCTTGGGCGTAAGTGGTTTCGAGTTTCCGCAGTTCGCCGATCACCCGGGTGGAATTGGTGAGCGTTTCGCGCAGGCGGTCGACTTCCGCTTGAAGGACCAGTGAGTTGTCGGGGCGGGCCTCGAGGAGGGCGAGGGCTTCGCGGGTTTTGGATAGCTCGTTTTCGAGGACGAAGGTGCGGTCGCGCTGACCTTTGTTAGCCTCGGCAGTGGAGGAGTTGAGGGTATTGAGGGTTTCGCGGGCTTTTTTTAGCTCGGCTTCAAGGGCTTGAATGCGTTTGAGATCGCCATCCAGACGCTGCTGGGCATCGGCGAGCTCCTTGCTAGCTTTGTCGAGAGCTTGTTTGGAAACACTCTTGGCCTGGAGGGTTGCGAGCTCGTGTTGAAGGGATTTTTGTCCGGCCTCGGACTTGGTTAGGGCGTGCTCGAGCTTTTTGACGCGCTCGCGGGCCGGCAGGTCATCCGGCGTGCTCGGCTTGCTGCTGGAGACCACTGGCGCATGGAACTTGCGGCGCAACCACCAACCAAATAAACCGAAAAGCACGGCGGTAAAGGCAAGGAGTGGAATGAGTTTGATGACAAGCCAGAGGTTGCCCGGAAGGATTTCTGCGATCATGATAGAGTAGTGGGATGGGAGTTGCTGCGGAAAAAATGGCTGGAAATTAGCTTATCTAGGCGAGGGGCCCGCGCCACCGTTAGGACCTTTGAAGGGACCTAGGTTTTTATTGGGAGCGGCGGGCTTGGACTTGGTTTTAGCGGCGGCGGCTTGCTCGGCTTGCTGCTTGAGTTCCTCCGGCGTAAGCTCTTTCCAGGCGCGTACTTTCGCCAAGGCGTGGGTAATTTCGTTGGCGGGCACCTTGCTGGCCGCCAGCGCCGCGCCAATTTCGGCGTTGCTGGCACTCACTGGAAAGCGGCTCCATTTCCCGTCACAGGCGCTCACGGCAATCGCGCACTCCGACTTGGATGTGGATGTTAGATCGGGAATCTCTGTCTGGGTGGCATCCCAGTCGATCGCAGGCAGGGCGGTGGCTGCGATGGCAATCTGATTGTTGAGCGGGGTGGTGGGAGGCGGCAGCTTGCTGGCGATCGCAGCGATGAGCTGCTCGCGTTGTGCAGCGGCTGGCAACAACCCATCGAGGCGCTGATCGCCGCCAAAAAGCGTTAGAATGAGCCACGGCTGAGCCCGGAAGGGTGCGTGCTCAGGATCCACTGCGATATCATTGGTCACGCCGCTAACCGGATTCATGTTAGCTGTGAACCAGCCGGGCAGGTGGAGTTGGTTCTCGATGAGGGTTTGGGCCTGGGCCTTTTCTGCTGCGGTAGCCACCGCGCCGCTGAGGATGGCCTGCTGACCACTGAACTCGACCTTGACCTTGGCAAACACGCCGCTCTTATCCCCCGCCAACTGCAGTTTAGCCGCTTCCTGCAATTTGCCTTCGGTGGTGGGTAGATAGACGAGGACCCCCAAGAGCCACAAGATGAGAACAAGGATGATGCCTGATTGGAAATACTTTTTCACGCCGCGCGTGCATGACAGCTCTGGCCAGCGGGGTCAACTGCAATGTTTGCCGCGATGTTGTGGTAAATCGTGGCAAAGAAACCACTGAGACACTGATTGCCACTGATTGCCACTGAT
>WBXE01000088.1 GCA_008932955.1 Verrucomicrobiota bacterium | reverse complement strand
GTTGTTGATGTCGTTGTTAGCCTGCGCCAAGTCCACCACTTTGTTCTGCAGCTCGGTGTTGACCGTGTGAAGCTCCTCGTTGGTCGATTGCAATTCCTCCTTGGAGGTCTCCAGCTCCTCGTTGGAGGATTGCAATTCCTCGTTTACAGACTGCATTTCCTCGTTGGCGGATCTGAGTTCTTCGGTGGAGCTCTCCAGCTCTTCCAGGGAACTTTGCAGGTATTCCTCCTGTTCCAGCAATTTCTTGTTGAGTTCCACAACGCGTGCGTCCGACTTCTTCCCCCTGACCACCGCCCCCTGACCGCCGGGCGTCTGTCCTCCACCCGTCGGCTCCTCCGGCGCTGGTGGTGCTTCCTCCAGGATGACCAGATACAGGGCTCCCTCGGGCAATGCGGCCGGATCCGCGAGCACCGGGGAAACGGTCAGGTTGATCGTGGAAAAGTCCCCGTTGGTTTTTACGCGCACGCCGGGTGAGACCACCACCTCTTTGGCCTGCGCGGCTTTGTGCAGGGCCACGGCCAGATCATGCCGCAGTCCTTCGCGGGCGGTTTTCAGGATGTTGTTGGTCCCGCCTTCGCCGGGGGCCAGTTCCAAATAGCGCCCCGTGCGGCCGTGAATGTAGAGGATGTCCCCTCGTTCGTTGACCAGCGCGCTGGCTTGCACGATCTGCTGCACCATCGCCTTTTCGGCCAGTGCACGCATGAAAGGTTTGGCGGCGGGTGTCGCCTTGTCCGCGAACCGGGGGTGGTCCACATTCAGCAACGGCAACGGCAGAGGCGGAACGAGCTGATCGATCACCCGGTGCCGCGTGCTAAAGCGGTTCTCCTTGCGCCGATACAGCTTCGCGCGGCGGTCCAGCGTGGCAAACAAATCGTCAAACCCGCCCACGCTCTCGGACGTGCCCAGAAACAGCAAGCCGTCCGGGTTCATCGAGTAGTGGAAGAGCGGGAAGAGCCGTTTCTGGAGATCCGCGTTGAGGTAGATGAGCAGGTTGCGGCAGCTCACCAGGTCGATCTTCGAGAACGGCGGATCCTTGATCAGGTCGTGCTCGGAAAATATCAGCAGGTCGCGGATGCTTTTGTGGACGCGATACCCGCTGCCGTCGGCTTCGGGGGTGAAAAAGCGTTTCAGCCGCGCTGGCGTGATGTCGGCGGCGATGCTGGTCGGGTAACGGGCGGCGCGGGCCGTGGCGATGGCCCGGCCGTCGATGTCGGTGGCGAATATTTGCAGGGTATGGAACTGGCCGAGGGTCTCCATGCGCTCCTGCATGAGGATGGCGAGGGAATAGGCCTCCTCGCCGGTCGAGCATCCGACCGACCAGACGCGAATGGTACTGCCGGGGGGCCTGCCCTCGAAGAGTTTGGGAATGCCCAGTTCTTCAAGAGCCGTGAAGGCTTCCGGGTCGCGGAAAAAATTAGTCACGCCGATGAGCAAATCGCGGAATAGCGCGGTCCCTTCCGCCGGGGCCTCCTGCAAATACCTCACGTAGTTGTCGATCATTTTGATCTCCTGCACGGCCATCCGCCGCTCAATCCGGCGGCTGATCGTGCTCGGCTTGTATTGGGAAAAGTCGTGGCCGGTGTATGCACGCAGCAGCACGAAGATTTTTTTCAGCGCGCTCGCGTCGGTGGTTGCCGCTGTGGTTCCCGCTGTGGTTCCCGCTGTTAGGCGGACGCGGTGGAGGAAGGCATGAGCGGCATAGCCTAGCAGCTTGGCGGGCATTGCGCCCGGCGGCAGATCACAATCCATCAGGCCCGTGGCGATGGCGCTGCGCGGCATGCCGTCAAACTCCGCGGACTGCGGGCTCTGGGCCATGACCAAGCCCCCTTCGCCCTTGATCGCGCAGAGCCCCTGCGTCCCATCGCTGGCGGTGCCCGAGAGTACGATGCCGATTGCCCGCTCATGCTGATCCTGCGCCAGCGAGCGAAAGAAGTAGTCAATGGGCAGGCGCTGGCCGTGAGGGGTGTGGGGTTCGATGAGTTGCAGCGTGCCATTCAATAGCGCCATGTCGCGATTGGGGGGGATGATATACACGCAGTTGCTCTCCACCGCCATCCCGTCCTCGACTTCCAATACCTGCATGCTCGTGTATCGACTGACGATCTCGCTCAGGATGCTCAGGTGATACGGTGCCAGATGCTGCACCAGCACAAACGCCATTCCCGAATTGGCCGGCATGTTGGTAAAAAACTCCTGGAACGCCTTCAGCCCCCCAGCCGAAGCCCCGATGCCCACAATGGGGAAACCACGGTCACCCTTGGCTGGCTTGCGGGCTGAGTTTCCAGTTGCTGGTGGCTTTGGTTTCATTGTTAGAGTGGCGCTTGAGGTGAAGGCTTTTTTGCCAAGCCGGCGCTAGGCCGTGGGCTGCCACCCGATCCGTTGGGCAGTTCTCCACCGGCCATCAGACCCAACGGGCCCGCTCATAGCAAGAAGATTGTTGGAAAACCCATTGCGCCAGCCCTTTAGCGGCGTGTCTGCGACCGCCGCAAAAGGGCGTCTCAATCTCCAGTCTAACTCGCCTGCGGCGCTGCCTGCAGCGCGTAGTGGACATGGATTGCTGCGTAGGCGTCGTTGGCCGCGTAGAGCAACTGGCGCTCGGTCAAGTCCCGTGCGGCCCAGTTGGAGGTGGTCACCGATTTGGATTTGAGCAGCCTGCGCTTAAACAGCATGGCAATGGCGGACTTGGCACCGACGGCATTGCGGTAGCCGAGTTTTTTGAACGCACGGTCCAGATCGACGATGGCCGCAGGCCGCAGGCCGAAGCGGTTGGCGATCTGCTGCAAATCCCCGCTCAGACCAAACCCGATCTTGGTCAGCCCGGCGGAGCACAGCAGCTCAAGGATCACCGGGTGCGTATCGCTAAAACACGCTTGAAAAATAAACGCCTTGTCCAAAGTGGCAAATTGCAGCACGTGCGGCCCCGTGGATTTCTCGCCTTTCCGAAAAGTCGGTTTCGACTCGGTGTCGAAGCCCACGCTCCCCGCCCGCATGAGTTCTTCTGCGGCACGCCGCGCCTGGCTGGCACTGGTCACCACGAACACGCGCTCCATGCCCAGCGCGGCGAAGGCCTCCATTTCGGCAATCTCAGTCTTGGGTGGCGGCGTCGGGTGGGCGGACTCTGGCATGCCCCGGATACGCACGCCCACCGCCCTATCTTTCCGCGACCGCAGCGCCGCCTGTCACCCACGGAGCGCGGGCTTGAGTGCAATTCAACCCGAACTCCGAAGCTGAAATCTGAAATTCGATCATGAAACCACGGATTACACGGATTTTTTGGATGTGAATTTTCTCACCATTTTCGGCACGGCAGAAGCGCTAGATCGCCCTTATTTTAATCCGTAAAATCCGTGTAATCCGTGGTTTATTTTCCCCCGAGTATTGTCAAACTTCGGCATTCGGGTTCAACCCTCTGCCGCAGTTTCCGGGCCCGCCCCGCGCTGGTACCAGCCCCGCGAGGCATTGCAGGCGCGGCAAACCGAGAGCATCACGGGCACTTCGACGAGTACCCCCACCACGCAGGCTAGGGCCGCCCCGGAACCCGGACCAAACAGCGTGATGGCCACCGCCACCGCCAGCTCAAAAAAGTTGCTGGCACCAATGAGTGCCCCGGGCGCGGCGATGGAGTGGGGCACCTTGCAGCGCCGCATCAACAGATAGGTCAAACCGGAATTGCAATAGACCTGCACCAAGATCGGGATGGCCAATAAAATAACAGCGCTCCATCGGGTCGTTAGATTGTCCGCTTGAAAGGCAAAAATGAGCAGCAGCGTCGCCAACAACGCCACCACCGTCAGCGGCTGGAAGCGCGGTAGGAAAACTTGCTCGAACCACTCGATTCCATGCGCCTTGACTAGCGCCTTGCGGGTGAGATAGCCGGCCAGCAACGGGATGAGGATGAACACCAGCACCGAGGTGAAGAGCACCTGGTTCGGCACGATCACATCCGCCACCCCGCACAAAAACATCACGATCGGCGCAAAGGCCACCAACATGATGAGGTCGTTGACGGCCACCTGCACCAGCGTGTAGACCGGGTCGCCATCAGTTAGATAACTCCACACGAACACCATCGCGGTGCAGGGCGCGGCAGCCAGGATGATCAGACCGGCGGTGTAGTTCTTGGCCATCTGCGGCTCGATCCATGCGGAAAATACGTGCTGCAGGAAAATCCAGGCGAGCAATGCCATGCTGAAGGGTTTGACTAACCAGTTGACAAACAACGTGATCAACAGCCCCTTGGGCTTTTTGGCTATGCCGCCTAACGAACTGAAATCGATCTTGAGCATCATCGGGAAAATCATCAGCCAGATGAGCAACGCGATAGGAATATTGACGTGCGAGCCATTGCCGAATTCCATCCGGCTGAGGCTGGCGATGACGTTAGGCAACAGTTTGCCCAGCGCTACACCGACGAGCATGCACACGAACACCCAGAGCGATAGGTAGCGCTCGAAAAAGTTCAGTCGTTTGGGAGGCGCAGCGGTAGGGGGAGGATTCATGGTCGTGGGGGTGGGATGATAGATTCGGCGAGGCGTGTGAGGGCGTTCGGGCCGCTGGGCTCCTCGGCTTGCCAAGGCAGCCAAGCGCTGCGGGTGGCATGGATTTCCACCACCTCGTGGAGGTAGCGGAGTTCCGCTTGGGCGCGGCGTTGCAACAAGGAGTCGCAGGAGTCGCAGTGAAGCAGGCTCTGATTGATGACCCAGGCAAAGGGTTCGATGTGGGCGCGGCGCAGATCGTCCTGCAACGCCGCCGCCTCATGCACCGGCGTCGCTTCCGCCAGCGTGACAAGTAAAATGCGCGTGAAGGCCGGATCGCGCAGCCGCCCGAGCAGTTGCCGCACTTCCTCCGGTTGGCTGTTGCGCGCCTGGCGCTCCATCTCGCGTTGATAGGCCTCGCTGGCATCCAGCAGCAACAAGGTGTGGCCGGTGGGCGCGGTGTCCAGCACGACAAATCCCTGGCTGCCGTGGCCGACGACGCGGGCAAAGGCACGGAAAACCGCGATCTCCTCGGTACAGGGGGAGCGCAGGTCTTCCTCTAACAATAAGCGGGCGGCCGCATCCAGCACGCCGTCCTGAGCCTGCATCACTTCTGCCTGATAGGCGGCGGTTTCCGCTGCCGGGTCGATCCTGCTGAGCGTGAGCCCGGCCACGTGTCCCGCCAAGGTGTGCACCAGATGCGCGGCCGGATCGGTGGTGCTCAGATGCACGGCATGGCCGCGCTTGGCCAGCATCACCGCGATGGCTGCCGCCACCGTCGTTTTGCCGACGCCACCTTTACCCATGGTCATGATCACGCCGTGGCCACGGCGCTCCAGATCCGCCACCACTTGGGTGAGGCTGTCCATGGCGGGCAGCGTCCGCACATCGGGGGGCTGTGGCGCGGCGCTAACCGGGTCGCCATCCAGCAAGCATCGCAGGCCATGGAGGCCGAGGATATTGATGGGGCGCAGCGGCACCTGGTAACTCGGCAGGCTGGCGATGAAGTCACGCGCGCCGGCCAAGGCGGTCGAACCGCGCTGCTGCATGGCCAGTGCGGTGGCATCGGCAGTGCAGGATGTTTCAAAGACCCCGTTGATGATGAGGCGCTGATTGACCACCCCGAGCGCCCGCAGTTCGTCGGACGTGCGTTGCGCCTCGCGCAAGGCGGCGGCTTGCGGACGACATACTAACATGATCATCGTCGCCGCAGCATCGGCCAGGGTGGTGACTGTGGCCTCATAGATGGCGCGCTGTTTTTCCAAACCGGCTAGAGGGCCGAGACAGGATGTGCCACTGGTATTGTGGTTGAGGAATTGATCCCATGCCTTGGCTAGGCTCATGAGCCGCAGCGTGTGGCCGGTGGGCGCGGTGTCAAACACCACGTGATCGTAGTTAGCTGCCGCCTGCGGGTTGCCAATGAGCCCGGCAAATTCATCAAAGGCCGCGATTTCCACCGTGCAGGATCCCGATAGTTGCTCCTCCATGCTGCGCAGCGCCGTCTCCGGTAGCAAGCCGCGCAGCGGCCCGATGAGCCGTTCGCGGTAAGCGGCGGCGGCCTCTAGCGGATTGATATTGAGTGCATCAAGCCCCACCACCCCGGCGATGGCGGTGGGCTCGCGCGACAAGGCCGTACCCAGGACTTCATCGAGGTTGGAGGCAGGATCGGTGCTCACTAACAACACGCGCCGACCCGCCCCGGCGAGTTGCAAGGCGGTGGCGCAGGACAGCGAGGTCTTGCCAACGCCGCCCTTGCCGGTGAAAAACACATAGCGGGTGCTGCCGATGTCTTCGGTCTGATAGGGCGGCAGCTTCATGAGACCGTCCCGGTTGCCTGAGCTTGCGCCGCGCACAGCCAGTCCTTGCGCTCGGCCGACGTCGGGTAGCGGCCTTGCAGCAACACGACCCCATCTTGGAAAATCACTGGCAAGGCGTCAGTCCCAGATTTTTCCAACAGGGCCTTGACCGCTGGGTTGTTAACAAACGCCAGCGGTTGTTGGCCTAGGTTATAACGCTCGACGGCAATGCCATGGCCGCGGAGTTGCGCCAGCATGACCGCGAAACTAACCAGTTCGAGGTCCACCTGGGTGCCACAGACACCAGTGGAGCAGCACATCGGCGGATCATAGACTTGCAGCAAATTCATGGTTTTTTTGGTTAGTTTGTATTGGCTTTGGCGGCGTCGCGGCGGCCGTCGGCGTATGCCTCGAACACCCGCTTGATTTCGTCGCGCACGCGGCGGAACACGGCGATTTGGGCGGCTACGTCGCCCGGCGCGTGGGCCGGATCATCGAACCCCCAATGATGGCGGTTCAATTGGCCGGGGAAGAGCGGGCAGGCTTGGTCCACATTGCCGCACACGGTGATGACGGTTTCGACGTTTTGTTGGAGAAACTCGTCCAAGTGCTTGCTGTGGTGAGCGGAAATATCGATGCCAATCTCCGCCATCGCCTGGATGGCCAGCGGATGCACGTAGCCGGCGGGGCGCGAACCGGCACTGCGCACGTCGAGCAGGTCGCCGGCGGCGTGGCGAAGAATGCCTTCGGCCAGGTGGCTGCGGCACGAATTGCCAGTGCACAAGATCAGTACAAGGGGGAGCTGGGGATGGGACATGGGTCGGTGGGGGGGCGATGTTAGATTGGTTGCGGGCCGCAGTGGTTGCGGCGGATTTTCTTGAGTTGCGCCAGGTCGTCACGAAACCCGCCGTTCTCGAAAACGCAGTCCTGCAGGCAGGCGAGATGGGCGCTTAGTTGCGGGCTGGGCTTGGCCGGCAACGCGTATATCCGCCAGGTGCCGCGGATTTCCACCTCCACCATCGCGTGGCGCCGCAGGTAGGCGAGTTGTTGGGATGTGCGCACCGCGCCAATTCCCAGTACTTGCTCGATGTGGCACACGCATTGCGGCCCCGTGCGCAGCAGGTTGAGAATGCGTAGCCGGTTCCCATCGCACAGGCACTTGTAAATGGCGATGATTTGTTCGGAATGATGGCGCGTGGCGGACATGACGTGCCATTAATTAAGCGGTTCATTAAATAAGCACAAGCAAAAACAAGCATCTTTGGGGATTTTTTTCTTCTTCATCCGTACAATCGTTCGACTCATTGCCCACCATCTACCAGCTGCAGCGGGCTTGCCGCCCGCGGTAAAATGGGTGCAATCGTGAGATTGCCCACGCTCTTGCGGCGACGGCACCCGGGATTGTCCTTGTAAAGGGGAGAGGATGCTTGGGATTTTGCTGCATCTTTTTCCATGATCCCGCTCAGCGTTCTCAATTTGCAGTGGACCGAGGGCGGCGCAGCGCCACATGCTGCGGGCATGCCGACGCGCAAAGGATGGATGAGAGTGGCCGGTGCCATCAGCAGCGGCTTGCTGGTGGTGGGGCTGTTCCCGCCGTTTCATGCCGTGGGCCTGGCCTGGCTGGCGTTGTTGCCGCTATTGCCGGCGCTGTGGTCGTTGGAGGGGAAACGGGCGGGGTTGAATGGCTTCGGCCTGGGCTGGCTGGCCGGCAGCGTGAGCAGCGGCGGGCAATTTTACTGGCTGGGCGAGGTATCGTGGCTGGCGGCGGGCTTGTTGCCGCTCTATCTGGGGCTTTTCTGGGGCGTATTTGGGGCCTTCGCCGCCACTCTGGGCAATCCCTGGCACAAACATCGCGCCACGCAGACGCCCGCGCCATGTCATTCGCGGCGCCACCGGCTGCTCGCCGCGGTGCTGCCGAGCGTGCCGGGATCGCCGCGCTTGAGCTTGCGAAGCGCCTATTGCCACGGAGCCATCTGGGCCGGGTTGGAGTGGCTGCGCAGTTGGCTGTTCAGCGGCTTCGGCTGGAACCCGCTCGGCGTGGCGTTCCATGATAGCTTGCTGCTGGCACAGGCGGCGGATTTGTTGGGTGTGATCGGCCTTTCACTATTGCTGGTATTTTGTCAGGCGGTGATGGTGCAGGCCGCCGCCCGCCTGCTAACTAAAAGCCCGGCGCCCGAACCCCGCCAGTGGTGGGACGTGGCCGCTGCGGTCCTGATCGTGGCGCTGGTGTTAGGCTACGGGTCGGCTAGGCTGCAGGGCGAAGGCTACCGCAAGTCGGTTAGAATCAGGTCGTTGCTGGTGCAACTCGACGTGCCGCAGGAGGCCGCCGCAGTGCAGTGGGACGATTTGAAAATCACCGCTGCCTACGAGGATGACACCCTGGCAGCGCTGGAGGCGATCAAACAAGCCGACGCCCTAAGCGGAGAGTCGGCGGTCCGGCACTGGCCAGACTGGGTGCTGTGGCCGGAAGGAGCCCTGCGCGGGCAACTTCTGCGCACGGCCGATGGCGGCTGGGGCACTTGGCAACAAAACCTCGATACCATCGCCCAAGTGCGCAGGGCCGGGCCCTTCACGCTCATTTACGGGATCAACGAAATGGAGGCGCTGCCTAAAGGCGAGCAATTGATCCCCAAACCCGATGGCCGCATCTATAACTCGCTCGCCGTCATGTCTCCTAGCGATGAATTGCAGACATTCCGCAAACACCACCTGGTGATTTTCGGCGAAACCATTCCGCTGGTGGACTCCCTGCCATTTCTCAAACAAATCTACGAGCAGCAATCCGGCACCGAATACAACGGCTCGTTCACTCCCGGCGATTCGTTCGAGCCACTCACCCTCAACGTCGGCGGTCGCAGCATCGGCGCTATCCCGAGCGTGTGTTTCGAAGACAGCGTCCCGCGTCTACTTCGCCAGTTTGCCCGGCCCGGCCCGCAAGTCATTCTCAACGTCACCAATGACGGCTGGTTCAAACACTCCGCCGCAGCCGCCCAACATTTCGCCAACGCCCGCTTCCGCGCCATCGAATTGCGCCGCCCCATGCTGCGCTGCGCCAATACCGGCGTGAGCGCCGCCATATCCAGCTGCGGCTCCACCGCCCACCCCGATACCGGCGCCGCTCAGGTTCTAAGCGATGCGACTGGCAGCCACTTCACCCGCGGCACGCTCCTCACCGAGTTGGACGTGCCGCTCGAACCGGCCGTCACCCTCTACGCAGTCCTCGGCGATGGCGGCATCATCTTGCTCGCCTTGCTGGCGCTGGGAACGGCCACGCTCACCCGGCCGGGTCATTGACTAAGGGACAGACCTTTTATCACGGCGCGTTATTGACTAAGGGACAGACCTTTTATTACGGCGGCCAGATTCTCGTCATCGGTTCACTCGCCGGCATGACTGGCGGGCTGCTGCTGGCCCTGGTCATCGACCGCCTCGCCGGTATCGTCTATAGACGCATGGTGGCACACCGGCACTGAGAT
>WBXE01000087.1 GCA_008932955.1 Verrucomicrobiota bacterium | reverse complement strand
TGGCTTCTGTCTTCTGGCTTCTGGCTTCTGGCTTCTGGCTTCTGGCTTCTTGCTTCTGGCTTTTGGCTTTTGGCTTCTGGCTTTTGTCTTCTGGCTTTTGGCTTCTGGCTTTTGGCTTTTGGCTTTTGGCTTTTTAGATTTTAGATTTTAGATCGAAGAGTGGCTCCGCGATGCAGGCTCGGCCTTCGTCCCTCTCAACGCGCCGCTACATGGCGGATGTTAGGTTTTAGATTTCAGCGGTTTCTCCTCCAGTGGCCCGCCATATGGCTTTACAGTTTGTTGCCGCGCCACTAAACTACAACTTACCGCGAGCTGCGGAATGAATTTAAAATACCACAGCCCCCACGCAGCCAATGAGCCAAACCCACGCTCGACCCACCCCGCCTGCCAACTCCCGCCTGCCAACTCCCGCCGCAGCCATGACCGCCGGCGGCTACAAGCTCCTCTGGTCACAACCGAGGTGAATTCACCAGCGATGAAGTTTAAATATTTTTTATGCCTGCCGTGTCTCGCCATCATGCTCTTGCTGACCGGCAAGCTTTCCGCCCAGTCCGCCGGGCCTGCCATCACCAGCGCGTTGAACGCAATGGGCAACCAGGGGGTGGATTTCTGCTATCAGATTGCTGCCGTCACCACCAGTCCTACCGGTTACACCGCGAGCGGTCTGCCCGCTGGACTCAGCCTGAACCCCTCGACAGGACTCATCAGCGGCACGCCCACGGCGACGGGCACCAGCAAAGTGACCATCAGCGCGAGTTATGCAGGCGGGACGATCAATGATACCTTGACGATCAAGGTGCTGCCGACGCCGCAGGGCATGAACATGCCGATAGCGGAAGTGGTGTCCTGCGCCGTGACGGATCGGCAGGATTTTCAGATTCCTGATCGCGTGCAACTGTCCGGCTCCGGTATGATCGGCTCGCGGATTTTGGCGAACGAGACGAATCTTCTGGTGCAGAAGGATTTGGATCGCCTGCTGGTCAGTTTCAAAAATAGGCCGGACATCACGGGTGCCATTGGCTATGACGGTGAGCATGTCGGTAAATGGCTGCATGCCGCCACGCTGGCCTGGGTCAACACCGGCGACCCGGTACTCCGCCAGAAACTCGATTACGTCGCCACCGAACTGCTGGCCTGCCAACTACCTAACGGCTATCTCGGCACCTATCTCCCAGCACATTACTGGGACGGATGGGATGTTTGGTCGCATAAATACAACCTGATCGGTCTCATCACCTACATGCGATACACCGGCAACACCACGCCGCTGCTGGCCTGCCAGGCCATCGGTGATCTGCTCTGCAAGACCTTCGGCACCGGCCAGGGCCAGCTCGACATCATCCATTCACCCTACTATTCCTTCGGTATGGCGCCAGGCAGCGTGCTGGAGCCGATGGTGCTCTTATACCGGCTGACGGGCCAACAGAGTTACTTAGATTTTTGCAATTATATCCTCCGGGCATATGAAGAACCGGGCGGGCCAAAGATTGTTTCCACTTTGCTCGCCGGGGGAGGGGTCAACACGATCGGCAACGGCAAGGCCTACGAAATGCTCTCCTGTATCAATGGCATTTTGGAGATGTATCGCACGACGGGTGACGCCACGCTGCTGCAAGCCGCGACCAACGCTTGGCAGGACATCGTGAACAAGCGGCTTTATCTTACCGGCGGTGCAAGTGTCTATGAAGGCTTCTCGACTGACTTTAATCTGCCCAACACCAATAATATCTGCGAGACCTGCGTGACGGTCTCATGGCTCCAGTTCAATGCGCAGCTCTTGCGGCTGACGGGTAAGGCTCAATATGCTGAGCAGCTCGAGAAAACGGTAATCAATCAGTTGTTAGGGGCGCAGAAACCCGATGGCTCCGCATGGGGCTACTACGTGCAACATGAAGGAAAGAAACCATACACCAAGGTTCAGGACGGGTGCTGCTGTCTCTCCAGCGGCCCGCGTGGAGTTGCCCTCATACCAACCTTCTCGCAGAGCGTCGATGCCGATGGCGTGGTGGTCAATCTCTACAATTCCGGCACCGCGAATCTGACTCTGCGCAGCGGCTCGCCGGTCGCGCTGACCACAGCAACGGCTTATCCCAGTGACAGCAAAATCGACATCACGGTGAATACCGAGTCAACAGCCCCATTCGCCCTCAAGGCGCGAATCCCGGACTGGTGCAATGTATGGACGGCTAAGGTCAATGGCAATCTGGTGACGCCGACGGTCGGTGCTGACGGCTATGCCACCATCAATCGAGTCTGGGCCAACGGCGACACCGTGGAGCTGGATCTCACGCTGACGCCGCGGGTGATTGCCGGTGACCACCTGAACGCAGGGAAGGTCGCCGTCATGTATGGGCCACTGGTGTTGGCGGCAGATGAAGCGTTGCTGGGAGGAACCCAGAAGGTTAGCGGAGTGGGCACGATAGCCAATCCCTCGGTGACCGCGCTGGGGATCACGCCGCAGCCAGCCCCGGCATACGACAAGAATTGGCCCCAAGCCCGGGTGTTTCATATCAATGCCGTCCAGCGCGAAGTCACCCTAACGGGCACAATGGGTGCGCCGATAGGAGTCCAACTCATCCCGTTTGCCGATGCGGGCGGTCTCGGTGCGTTTGGACAAGCCGGCACCAATCGTTATAGGGTCTGGTTGCCGACGAGTGCCATCCCCCCGAGTCTGCTGCTCGGCGGTATCGAAAGCAGATCACGCCAGGGAAATATGCTCGGTTCGATCAATGACGATTTGGATAGTGGCTGGACCGTCACTTGGGACAACACGTTGCAAACGCAGGATTGGTATGCGGTCACATTGGCGTCACCGGCTAAGATCGGATGGGTGGTATTCAAACAAGGCTGGGCCGGCATCGACGGCGGCTGGTTCGACACGAGTGGCAGCAACGGCCAACCGCAAGTGCAGGTGCAGCTGACCCCGGGCGGGGCGTGGGAAACCAAGGGTGTGCTGTCAGATTATCCCGCGACCACGGCGACGAACAACCGCGGCTTGCTTGTGAACCAACCGTTCAACTGTCAATTTGCGCAACCCTTGCAAGCATACGGGGTGCGGGTGATCGGCGTGCCAGCCAGCGGCATCTATCCGGCGCAGGCATACTCCTCGTGCAGCGAATTGCAGGCGTTCGGCTCCTGTCCATTTTATGCATGGAGTAACGATTCCGGGGATTTTCTTTGGAGCACCAGCTCCCTCAACTGGTCGGGCACGACCTGGAAGCCCGGCGATAGCGCCAGCTTCAACCTGACTGGCACCGGCACCATCACCGTGAGTGGAACACAGATCGTGGGCACCGACAACGGCGCGCTCAGCACGCCGGCAATTACGTTTGACGCCCCCGGCCACATACTCACGGGCGGGACGCTGGCTCTGCCCGGCAGCAGCGTCAATAGCGGCAGCAACAGCACCATTACCATGAATGCCAATGCCGAGATTGACTCATTGATCAACGTGGGAACTGGCACCATTAATATCACTGGGACAGCCACGCTGACGCTCAGCCCCGGTGCCGGCAATACGGACACGGTGAAGTGTCTGAACCTCTACGGCGGCAATGTCAGCGTCAATAGCGGCACCCTCAGCATTACCGAGAACACCGGTCTACGGGTGGGTGCCAGCTATCTCCCGGTGGCGGCGGGCCTAACGGTGGCGGGCGGTGCGGTGAATACAACGGGAGCCGTGTTTATCCAAAACGGCGTGCTCACCGTTGCCAGCGGCACCTACACCCACGGGGGCGGACCTGTGGTCAACGCCTACAGTGGAACCGGAGCAGTGAACATGAACGGCGGTCTGTTTGATCTCAACTGGAGCCTGTGGGTGTGTAACTATGGCGTCGGCACCGTCAACCTGAACGGCGGAACCTTCATTTCGTATGGTTTCTATGATCAAAGTGGCAGCGGAACAGTAAACTTCAATGGTGCCACAGTGCGGCCAAAAGATAGTCGTACCACATTCACTCAGACGTCCACCACATCCTACTACGTGCAGTCCGGCAATGCGATCTTCGACACGGCGGGCTTTGACATCACCGTATCAGCGAACCTGCTGGCCGGTTCACCCAGCGGCGGTCTGACCAAGAAGGGCGCCGGCGCTCTGACGCTCACCGGCACCAACACATACAACGGCCTTACGACTGTCACTGCAGGCACACTTCAACTAGACGGCTCCACTGCCGGTAATCTCTTGGTGCAGGCAGGCGCGCGTTTGACCGGCAACGGGACCATCGGCCAAAATCTCACCGTGGCGAGCGGGGGAGTTGCTCAATTAAACGGCGACACTTTTGCGCTCAACGGCAGCATCACTAACAACGGCCTCATCATTCTCAGCATCAGCAACGGCAGCCAGTTCACGGGAGCCGGTACCTCGTTTGTCAACAACGGCACGCTCACAATCATCACCGACGGCACGTTCGTCCCGCCGCCTGGCTTTCAAAACAACGGAGTGATCACCATGCGGCTGTCTGCGCCGGTCATTTCTAGCACGTTGAGCGAGTCCGGAACCCAAGGGGCTGCTTTTAACTATCAGATTGCCGCCACTAACAGCCCGACCAGCTTTGGCGCGAGCAATCTACCCGCCGGACTCAACGTCAATACCACGACGGGTCTTATATCCGGAACGCCGACAGCCACAGGAACCACCACCGTGACCATCAGCGCCAGCAATGCCGAAGGTGCCGGCACTAACACGTTGGTGATCACGGTGACGCGGGCGATGCTCGCGCCAACTTTCATCAATACCGGATCAGACACTTTCGTTGCTTCTGCCGTAGTTACGGCTGCGCCATACAACGCCGATTCAACAGGTGTCACTGATGCCACCGGGGCAATTCAAAAAGCTATAAATGCGGTCGGTGCGCTCAACGGCGGGGTCGTCTATCTTCCTGCCGGCAAGTACCGCTTGAACGGCAGCCTTGGTCTCCCTTACGGCGTGACTCTAGCCGGAGCTAACAATGGCAACGCAGAGACGCTGCTGCTCGCCTACTATGGACAGGGGCACCCTGACACGGCACCCTTGATCAATTCGTGGGGTGGGGAGACGGGGATCATCGGCCTGAGCTTCTTCTATCCGGCGCAGAATCCGGCAGCACCCGTTCCATATGCGGCGACCATCGGCGGGGTGTTTATTGCAACGGTGGATCATGTGACGCTTTACAACAGCTATCACGGAATCGTTCCAATGTATTTCAATGCGATATGCATTTCAAATGTCAAAGGGACTGTCCTTAGCGCTGGCATCATGGGTAATATGTCGTCGGAGTTTTCTTGGATGCATGACGTGACCTTTTCTCCGAATATCTGGATCAACGCCGCGGCTGCTCTCACCGGATCGGCCATGCCTCCAGGCGACCAAGCGGCGCTTACCGCCTATGTCGCCGCAAATTGCACGGGCCTTGAATTCGAACGGATCGATGGAATAGCCATCATGCGGTATTCCGCCGAAGGCTCGAAAACCCCGGTGCGGCTCCGGCCCAATCCACAGTATGACAACGGAGCCAACGGCTTTGGCGCCGTCGTCTGCGGTTGGCCCACGGCGCGCAAAGAAGTGTCATGGGATCCGTGGTATTACGGTATGCATTATGTGAACCTAGATCAGGTGCCGGAGGCCTCTGGCTCCACCTATGCCTTCGCAGCCACGCCCATGCCGCCCAAGCTGGATGCCGGGTCGTTTTTCAATGTAACCTGCGCGCCCTACAATGCAGCCGGGGATGGGGTGGTGGACGATACTGCAGCGATCGCCAATGCGCTATCAGATGCGGCCACGCACGGCGGCGGGACGGTGTATCTTCCGCAGGGCAAATACAAGCTGACAAGTCCGCTCACGATCCCGACCGGGGTGGAGCTTCGCGGTGCGATGGGTACGGGGAAAATTCGCGAAAGTTTGGAATGCTGCACGCTTTACGCATGCTGTGGACAAGGTGCTGCCAATCCGACCACCGATACCGCGCTGATCACGCTTGCCGCAGGTTCCGGCGTTCGTGGATTTTCCATCGCCTATCCGCAGCAGGCGTACGATGTGAGTCAACTGGTTAACTATCCGTATGCCATCCGCGGCGCCGGGGCTAACGTCTGGGTGGTCGATATGATGATCGTCAACGCCTGTTACGGCATCGATTTGGCTACCGTACAGTGCGACAACCATCTCGTAAGAGGTCTCTGGGGAACGGCTTACTACAAGGGACTAGCGGTTGGCGGAGGATCGGTCAACGGAGTGCTTGAGCACATCTGTTTCTCCTTCGGGCCGGTAGAATCCTGGCCGATGGCTCAGTCATCGTATAACCCGGCTCTGGAGGCATTCTGGGAGACCAACTGCACCGCCTATCAGTTTGGGGGGGCGGTCGGCGAAAAGACCTGGGGGCTCGATTCGTTCGACCCCAATTTGCATTTCGAGTTTGCGGCCACTGGCGGCGGTATGCAGCATGCCGAGTTCTGGCAGACGATGCATGATGTGGGGCATCGCGCCAATATCCTCTGCGACGGCGGCTCAGACATCAAGTTCTTCGGCTATTTCGGGACCGGCAGTGGGCGCGGCGTTTACAATTGGCTTGAGGTTGCGGGTTCGTTTGCAGGCCCGATCAGCTTCTATGGGAAAGCAATCCAGCAAACTTTTATCAATCACCCGTACGATTTTACCAGCGCACAGGTCGCGTTCCACGATGAACTGTCTCTGACCGAAGGAAAAGCCGTCAGTGCCAGCGGGGGAAGCAATCCGTCGAACGTGGCCGACCGCAACCCCAGCACGCTTTGGATTGCCCCATCCGGAAACACGCTAACAATCGACCTCGGCGCCGTGAAAATGATCAACCGTTTCGCCATTGAAAACGCCGGACTTTTTTTGCCGGAGAATCTCAACACGACCGTGGCGCAACTCAATGTCAGTATTGATGGGGTCTCATTTGTTAAGGCCGGCAACTGCGATAACGGCACATATCCTCGCGCTTGGTACGATGTTCCGATCGCTCCTATCCAAGCACGCTATGTCCAACTGGCCGTCACTGGCGCTGGTGCTGATGGCTCCATCCGCGTCGCATCGCTCCAGGTTTTCGAAGACACCTTTCCCGAGCCTATTGTCGAATGGCGCAATAATTCCGGCAGCTTTCTGTGGGACGCCAGTTCACTCAACTGGGCGGGGGCAGCCTGGGCGCCCGGCAACAGCGCCGTCTTCGGCGCGACGGGCGTGGGCACAATCAACGTGCGTGGAACACCTATCGTGGGCACCGACAATGGTAGTCTTAGCACTCCGGCGATCACTTTTAATACCCCCGGCTACAAACTAACGGGTGGGGCATTGTCTCTGCCCGGCAGCAGCGCCAATAGCGGCAGCCATAGCACCATAGCAATGAATGCCGATGCCGAGATTGATTCATTAATCAACGTGGGTGCCGGCAGCTTCAATCTCACCGGCACAGCCATGCTGACGCTCAGCCCCGGTGCCGGCAATACGGACACGCTCGGTGCACTCAACCTCTACGGCGGCGGTGTTAGCTTTAATAGCGGCTGCGTCGCCATGTCCAGTTTGGTCAATTATGCCAGCAGCATTGTCAACTTTAACGGTGGCACGGTGAAGGCGACGTCTAACAATAATAGTTACATATCTCCTGGTTCGGGTACCTTGTCCTGCTTCGTTCAGTCCGGCTCTGCAATTTTTGACACGGCAGGCTTTGACGTCACCGTATCGGCGAGTCTGCTGGCGGGTTCACCGAGCGGCGGCCTGACCAAGAATGGTGCCGGCGCGCTGACGCTTGCGGCCTACAACAACTACACCGGTCCCACCACCATCAACGCAGGTACGGTAATCGTCGGCTGGTGGGGGTCGATTTACGGCAGCAGCGTGGTAAATATCCTCGGCGGTTCGTTGGACCTCAATGGCCAAGGCACCGTCGCCGGCTATCCCATCATCACGCCAATTTCACTCCAGGGTGGCGCGTTGCAGAATGGCATGGTGACATATAGCGGCGGGAATTTCAACATAGAGTGCGGTATGGAGGCTAGCAATGCCGTACTGGCTGACAGATCAGCACAATGGTCAGGATACGCGGCTGGGCTGATCAAGACGACTGCCAACACCGCCATCCTGGCCGGTAGCAACACCTACACGGGCCTAACGAGCATTAACGCAGGCACCCTGCAACTCGACGGCTCTATTGTTGGCAATCTAACGGTGCAGGCCGGCGGGCGTTTGACCGGCAGCGGGACTATCGGAGGAAACCTCAGCGTGGCGAGCGGGGGAGTGGCCCAATTCAACGGCGCTACGTTTGCGGTTAATGGCGTCATAACGAACAACGGTCTGGTCATTTTGAGCAACGGCGCCCATTTCACCGGAACTAGCTCGTCGTTTGTCAACAACGGCACGCTGGACATCATCACTGCCGGAGCGTTCACCCCTCCGCCCGGTTTTCAGAACCGCGGGGTGATCATCGACTCAAGCGCTGTCCGGGTGACCTCTGTCGCAAAGTCGGGTTCCTCCGTTACGGTTAGGATCAACTCCAACACGGGGCATGTCTATCAACTCCAATATTCTCCAACGTTGAACGGGGGAACATTTGCGAATATTGGCGTGCCACAAACGGGCGCCACCGGCGCCACCCTGGTGTTTAGCGATCCCGCTGCAAGAGGTTCTTCTGGCTTTTACCGGGTGGTCGTGGCACCCTGAAGCGTGCGGTTGCTCTGTTTCTTGACCTTGGTTCGGTGAAATACATCGCGCGGGTGAAACTCAATGGCAAGGATCTGGGCTCCGTGTGGACCGCCCCCTGGCGCGTGGAAATGACCGCTGCGGTTAAATCTGGGCCTAATGAATTAGAAATTGAAGTGATAAATCTCTGGCCCAATCGCCGTATCGGAGATACTTCGCTACCCGAGGAGAAACGCTACACTCACAGCAATATCGCTTTCAGCCCGCATAATCCGACTCATTCCTGACTATTTTCCTCTGGCCTGCTTGGGCCTGTCCTGATCAAGTCGCTTACGCCTAACCCTACCCAATAATCCCCCATCATCCATGAAGACCAAAGTAACCACCGCAACGCTCGCCTTTCTAGGGCTGCTTCAAATGGCTTCGGCCCAATACCCGGGCTGGCAGCATGCGGGTTCGATGTACATCCTGACCACGCCCGAGGGCGCAAACCTATCGGCCACTTCGGTCGAAGAGGGGTTTCCTCTGCTGGTTCGACTCAACAGGGACGGGTTCGATTTTTCCCAGGCTAAGACCAATGGTGAGGACATCCGCTTTGCTGATGCCACCGGCAAGCCGCTGGCTTACCAGATCGAGGAGTGGGACCCGGCCGCAGGAACGGCGAGCATCTGGGTGCGTATCCCCGCGATCAAGGGCAACGCCCACCAAGCTATCAAGATGTTTTGGGGCAAGACCGACGCCGCCGGCGAGTCCAGCGGGGCGGCGGTATTCAACGAGTCCAACGGCTACCTCTGCGTCTACCACTTGACCGATCCGGTCAAGGACGAGGTCGGCGCGCTCACGGCCAAGGATACGGGCACCACGGCCTCCGCCGGTATGATCGGCAGGAGTCGGCGCTTCGATGCGGGCAAGGGAATCAACTGCGGGGAGAACATTGCCAACTTTCCCAACGGCTCCAATCCCCACTCGACCGAGGTTTGGTTCAAGGCTGAGAAACCTAACACCCATCCGGTCGCCTGGGGCAATGAACAGGCACAGGGCAAAGTAACGATGGTATTTAAGAGCCCGCCGCGTGTCAGAATGGATTGTTATAATTCCGCCGGCAACGTTGAAGCCAATACGCCA
>WBXE01000086.1 GCA_008932955.1 Verrucomicrobiota bacterium | reverse complement strand
CTTGACCGGCGACTCGAGCCGAAGTTCGCCGCCGAGTTTTTCAAACTCCTTGGCCATCGCTTGCGAAATCCGGTTCAAGCCACCTTGAACGTGATAGACGCCGTAACGGTACTCCGTGAACGACAGAATGCTGAATAAGGCCGGGCAGTGCCATGGCGACATGCCCAGATATTTCGCCTGGAAGGTGAAGGCGAGCTTCAGCCGTTCCTCATCGAAGTAATCCCCCAGCACATCGTGCACACTGCGGGTGGTCAGCACGTGGGGCAGCGCGCGCAGCAGGCTCGGCCGCAAAAACGCACTGAGCGTCTGATAGGAATACTGAAGGCATGGATAGATTTTGCGGAATTTGACCGCGTGGTCGCTCATGTAGCGCTTGAATCCGCCGCTGCTGCCGGGAAATACCCGCTCAATCTCGGCGGCCATTTTAGCGGTGTCGCTATAAGTATGGAGTGCCGTATCGCCCCAACTGAGCCGGGTCATCGGGTTGAGATCGACAAATTCAAGGTGGTCCTCGCTCTTGCTGCCAGTTTCGGCGAAGATTTCGTCCAAGCAGAATTTTTGGTGGAGAAAAGTCGGGCCGAGGTCGAAAGAAAATCCATCCACATCCAGTTCGGAATTGCGTCCGCCGACCCGGTCGGTCTTTTCCACAATAGTGACGCGGAAACCGCGGTGGGCAAGTAGCATTCCGGCAGTGAGGCCCCCTGGCCCAGCCCCGACAATTAGGATGTGTTTCTTTGTTCCGTCAGCCATGTCGGCGGCATCGTAGGATGGTTTTCCAGAATTTCAAATCCGAGCATCAATTTTCTGCCTAGTCGTGGCGCAGGGCTTCGATGGGATCGAGCCGCGAGGCCTTCCATGCGGGGTAAAACCCGAAGACGATACCGACGCCGCCAGACACCGCGACGGAGATGACGATGGCGGGGATGGAGATTTCGGTGGTCCAATGCTGGAACTCACGGACCAGAATGGAAGTGCCGCGGCCAACCAGAATGCCGAGTACGCCGCCGGCCAGACATAACAAGAATGCCTCCAACAAAAACTGCCGCAGGATGTGATGGCGGCGGGCTCCCACGGCCATCCGCAGGCCGATCTCGCGGGTGCGCTCAGTGACCGAAACGAGCATGATGTTCATGATGCCCACGCCGCCCACGGCGAGTGAAATGGTGGCCACCACCAGCAGCAAGGTGCTCATGAGCTCGGAGCTGCGCGACGAGGCGCGGGCAATTTCCGTCATATCAAGAATGTTGAAGTCATCACTATCGCCTTCGCCCAGGTGGTGACGCTCGCGCAAGATGGCCGCAATTTGCTTGATGGCCACCGGCACCAGTGCTGTGTTGGCTGCCTTCGCCTGAATCATATCGATGTTGGTTTGGCCTACTGGTTGCGGCCGGTTGACCACTTGGGTGGTCGAAACTGGCGGATAGAGCGGGGAGCCAGCCGGATAGAGATTGTGGGTGGGACGAGCTACATCGGCGGCCTTGGCCGGTGCGGCGCTCTGGCCGTTGACGCGGAATTTCACTGTCGTCCACGGGGCGACGATCAGGTCGTCCTGGTCTTGGCCCATCATATCGGCGCCGCGGCTGGCCAAGACTCCGACGATCCGGAATGGGACGTTGCGGATACGGATGATTTTGCCGACGGGCGATTCGTCCTCAAAGAGTTCGCGGCGCACGGTGCTGCCGATCACACAGACGCCGTTGCGCGAACTCACATCCGCCTCGGTGAAGCACTCGCCTTCTTCAACATCCCAATCCCGCGTCGCTAGATAGCCCGGCGTGCTGCCTGTGAGGCGCTGCGGCGACCAGTTGCGATGGCCGTAAACCGCCTGCGCCTGGGCCCAGACTAATGGCGCGACGACGGTGACGGCCGGGCACTGGCGGGCGATGGCCTCAACGTCGCCAGGTTTGAGCGATTGAAAGGTGCCGGCTCCCTGACTCACGCCGCCGTTGTTGACGGCAGCGGGGAAGATGGGGATCTTGCTCGCCCCCATGCTGGCGATGGTTTTACCAATCGCCACCTTGGAGCCCTCGCCGATTTCACGCATGGCAATGACGGCCGCCACCCCGATGATCACGCCCAGCACGGTGAGGGTCGAGCGCATCTTGTGCCGTCGCAGGTTGTTCAAAGCCGTGCGCAAGGTCGGCGGCAGCCAGGCGCTAGTGGTTGGCAACGGCGGGCTATTCGGCGGGGCGGGCGGCGCGCCGGCGCCGGTCGCGGCTAGCGCGGCGTGGTTGAATTCCGGTTGGCTGGAAGGCAGGGGATAGCTTGTGGCGCTGCGGTGGGCGCCGCCACTGCGTGCAGAACTTGGACTGTCTTCCTCGATGAGCCCGTCGGCCATCCGAATCGTCCGGTCAGCGTAACTGGCCACCTTGGGGTCGTGAGTCACCAGAATGACCGTGATGCCCTCGGCATGCAGGCGCTGAAACATCCGCAAAATTTCGTCACCGACGCGCGAATCCAGGTTGCCGGTCGGCTCGTCGGCCAGCAGCAGGGTTGGCCGATTCACCAGCGCCCGGGCGATGGCGACGCGCTGTTGTTGGCCGCCGGACATTTGCGACGATTCATGGTGCATGCGCTCGGCAAGGCCGACTTGCTTGAGCAGGGAGTGGGCCAACCCGTGGGCCTCGCTGCGGGCGTGGCGGTCAACGGCGTAGTCCAGCGGCATGAGCACATTGTTGATGGCCGAGGTGCGGGGCAGTAGGTTGAAGCTTTGGAAAACGAAGCCCAGTTTGCTGGTGCGCACCAAGGCCCGCTGATCCGGCGACAGGCCGCTCATTTCTTGGCCGTCGAGCCAGAATTCGCCCGAGCTTGGCCGGTCGAGGCAGCCAAGAATATTCATGAGGGTGGTTTTGCCGGAACCCGAGGCACCCATCAAGGCGACCATTTCGCCGCGGGCGATGCTCAGGGAGACGCCCTTGAGCACCGGAACATCGACCTCGCCTAGATGATAGGTTTTGGTGATGTTTTCCAAGTGGATCAGGGGGCGGGACCTGTCGCGCATCTCTGCGGCCTCTTGGGAGTGACTCATCGTAATGGGGTCGGTGGCAATGCCTGGCGAGACCATCACAGACATGGCTGGCCTTTCCTTATTGGGTTTACGGCACACGGAGATCCCTTGGCTGGGCGCGCCTGGGGGGCAGAGGTAAACCGGGTTGGCATCACTGGAAACAAAGGCATGGTGAATCGGGGCTGGATGAAGTGTACGGCCGCGCTGTGGCGATTCTCTCACCGGATATGCGCTTCCGCTTTTGGCTGGCATCGGGGCGCGGCCGTGGCATGCCGATGCCGTAGCTGCGAGCCTCCGGTCGCAGGCTGTGTTTGCCGCGTCTCCCTACGCTGCTAGACATTCTTGCCCACAAGTCGCAGCTCGATGGGCTCGAAGCCATGAGTGCCACTTGCGATCGGTTTCTTTCAGGATCGCGCCGTGAGGGCGAGGAACAAGGGAAACTCCTGGGCTGCGCGGTGCTCCGCCATGCTGAACGGGCCACCGGTTTGCGAGCGGCGGTGGCTGTAGAGTTCCTCGCAGGCGGTCACAGCGAGCCCACCTTGGCCAATGGCCCTGAGCAACTCGCCCAGCGGACGATGATGAAAAGTTGTCTGCTCGCCGCTCGCTTTGCCCGGATGCGTGGTGATAGAAATGGCTCCCGCCGATGCGTAGGCGTCCAGCCGCCGGTATTGGATTTTGTGCTCTGCATCCCAGCCCCAGTGGCTTTGCCGCGGAATCCGGAAACACGGGTGCATTAGCACCACCACCGCCCGCCCCCCCGGCTTGAGCGCCCGGGCCATATTAGCAAACAACGCCACCGCATCGGCCACGTCATGCACCGCCATCACACATGTGGCCGCATCTTGGCGGCCATCGGCCCATGCTCCCGGCGCACACGCATCTGCGGTGATGAGCTGCACCCGCCGCTCCATGCCATAGCGCGCCTTAGCCGCAGCAATTAAGCGCGGGCTGGCATCGATCCCAATGACTTTGCCAACTCCCAACTCCAATAACGGTTTGAGCAGCACACCCTGGCCACAGCATACGTCAATAATGGCTTCGCCGGGCCGTGGGTCTAACAGTCGAAGGGTGGCTGGCAATATGACCTGGCGGTGGTAATCCGAGCCGCTGTCCCCCACTAGCTTGTCATACCACGCGGCCACCGGATCCCACCCCTGCTCGCGCTGCACTGCGGGTGGCTTGCCGGTGGCTTGGGGGCCGGATTGCGGGCCGGATTGCGGTGGCTTGCGAAAGGGTCGGCGTGGTGGGGGTGGCATGCGGAAAAGCCTAGCGCCAAGATTGCGGGAGATACGAATCAAAAGTACACGCTCAGGCAATGGAACCAGTCCCGCTTTTCGAGCATGGTGTGGTGGAAGCGGGGCCCGAATGCTTGAAAAGCGGGACTGACCCCGCTGTGCGCGGCTTGCGGCGCTTGCATCAGAGCGCCTGCGGCTGGCAGGGTGTGTCTAACATCCATTGGATTGCCATGTCGAATTCGGCTTGGAAGCGCTCGCCTGCGCCGTCCATGTCGTGAAGTACGCCGGGAATGCGGATGAGCTTGTGCGGGGTCTGCGGTCCGAGCGTATCTAACCAGGAGGCGTCGTCCAACGGATCTAGCCCGGCGGAAAACTGAGCGACGTGGATTCCGTGCAGTGCGGGGGCAAGTTCCGTCAGAGCGAATGACCCGGGTCCGGTGGACGGGAGGCCTAGCAAATCCTCGCGGTTGATCCCATAACGGCTGCGCTGGCCGGGTGCGGCAGGCAGCACGCCGATGAGATGGGGCTGGCGCTGCGGGCTGGCGGCGGCGGCCAGCGCCCATTCGGCGCCGGTGGACCAGCCGGTGTACCAGACCGGGCAGGTGGCGGGGAGTTGGGCGCGTTGGCGCACGGCAGTCGCGGCGGCATTGAACGCCTCCACCAGCTGTGCCTGGTTGAAAGAGCGGGTGTTGGCAAAGTTTCGGCAATCCCAGCCGCCCACTGCATAGCCGGCGGCGGCGGCGTGCCGTGCCATGGGCTCCTCCCATTGCCCGGACCAGCCGCCATCACCGGTGGCGACGATGAGAACGCCCCTGGGGTTGGCTGCGGCGTAGTAGGTTGTTTGGAACGTGCCGGTGGTTAGATTAAGTGGCAGCACCTCCGCCTCGGTGCTGGAGTAGTTGCGGGGCATCAGCAGGTGATAGATGAACCAGCCGATCGGCAGCAACAGCAATAGTTGGATAGCTAAGAGCACGCGCCGCAGCCAGCGCCATTTGGAAGCACTCATGGTGAGGGGGGAGGTGGGGGATTCGCGTCGGGGTGGTTGGTTGGCGGCTCTCCCAATACTGTTAGATTAGCACATGGTTTAGCAAAAGACGGCTCCGGGCAGGATGCCCGGTCCACGGTGGTGCGGGCATCCTGCCCGCCGCCATTCTTCCTGTCCTTTCCAGTGTCAGCTAAGCGGACAGTATTGGGCGGCTCGCCTGCGGGCGGTTTGCGTGGGCGCAACGACGGCTTGCCGATGAGTGTGGTGATATCGAGAATGACAGCGGGCAAGTCCCAGGCTTTTGAGATAGCGAGGTAGCGCGGTTGCCATACCGGTTGGAACTTACTTTTCCAGGCCCGCAGGCCGTTGAAATTGTAGAATGCCTCGCCGCGATCATAGATCAAGCCGCCGATACGGCTCCACAGCGGCGAGAGTTGGCGGGGGGCCAGGCCTGACAAGGGAGCCATGCCGAGATCGAACCATTGATAGCCCTGCTGTTTGCCCCATAACATCAATTGCACAAACAGGCAGTCCATCACACCGTTAGGCGCGTCGGGAAAGTGCCGCATCAGGTCGGTGGACAGTTCGTCCTTGCCATTGCCCGGCCACAGGTTGCCGAAGGCGACCACTCGCTCGTCAATGATGAGCACGGCTACTGGCAGTTGGCACAGGTAAGCCTCGTCGAAGCGGCCCAACGAAAACCCTTTTTCGCGGGCGTCGGTGTGGGCCAGCCAGGCATCGGAGACGGCGCGCAGTTGGGCGATGCGTGCGGCGACTTGCTCAGGTTGCCAGATTTCAAAGCTCCAGCCCTCGCGCTCCATCCGGTTGAGCACCTTGCGGAATTTTTTCAATTCGCCTGTTGCCAGATCAAAGGTATCGAGCGGCACCATCGCTGCCTCGCCGAGTTTGTACACGCGCAGCCCCATTTCCACACAGGTGGGAATGAGGGCCGCACTTACTTGATAGAACGCGACCCGCCGCCCCTCGTCGTGAGCTTGTTCGCTGAAGCGCCAATACAGGCCTTCAAATTTCTCCTCGTCGCCCACCGGATCGGCTAGGGCCACCCGCGTGCGGCCCTGGTCGCCATACATTAAAAACGCGCTCTGGTCATGATTAAACAGGAATTGCTTGTCGCCTACCAGCGCCAGCGCGCTGCTGGAACGCGCTGAGTGCGCCACCAGTTCGGCGATTTTTTCCGGATCGGGTAGCGGCCATGGGGCGCGGGGCGGAGCCGGGCGCAGCCATTGGGTTAGGGCCACCAGCAGCACGATGAAGGCGCTGCCGGACATGCTCCGCAGCAAGCGGGCAGCGTCGTTTTCAAAGGAATACTGCCACCACAAGTCGGATTCATAACCGACGTGGCGGCTTGTGTAAAAACCAAACCAGATGGTGATCCCGATCATGGATAGAATTAGGGCCCACCATTGTAGCGTGAAGCGGCGGGTCCAGATGGCGGCGTGGCGATGGAACTTGGCCCGGAATGGCAGCAAGGCCGCCAGAAACACGCACAACACCACTGCTTCCTCCCAATCAAAGCCCTTGAGCAGCGAAAATACCACTCCGCCGCCGGCCATCAGCACCGCAATCCACCACGCGGCATGCACTCGCCGCAATAAACCGTTGGCCACGATGATCATGATCGCACCCACAATACTGGATAGAAAATGCGAGGCTTCGACAAACGGCAGCGGAATGAATTCTTCTAACAATATCCGCCGACTCGCTTCCATCGGCGTGGTGGCCGAAAGCATCAATACAAAGCCGCCTGCCAGGGCGCTCATGCCGGCCAAGCGCGGCGCGATGGCCGACCAAGCGCGAGCGGTGCCATCGACGGTGAGTTTGGCCCAGTGGCGTTTGCGCCACATTTCGCGGGCACCCACGGCGGCCACCGCAATGATGAAGGGGATGAGATAATAGATGAGTCGGTACGTCAGCAGCGCACTGGCAATCATCGGGGCGGGCATTAAGCCGGCGGCGAGTTTGCTGATAGAAAGTTCCATCACGCCGACGCCGCCGGGCACTTGGCTGGCGGCGCCCAAGGCTTGGCCGACGGCGGTGGCGGCGAGAAATGCCAGCGTGGAGACGGCCTGCGGCAGAAACACTCGCAGCGCCAGGCCGGCGAACAACCAGTCCAACGCCGAGATGAACAGCGTCGCCATGAGGATTTTAAAGGGCGGCAAAAAGTCAAGTTTGCGGCCACGCCAACCGGTGATGGAGAGGGCGACGAGCCCGCCACAGGAAAGCAGCAACACGGACCCGATGGCGCGTCCGGCCGCCTCCGGTAACCACGGCAGGTCCGGCGGCGCACTCAACAGCAGGACCCCGGCGAGCAGCGCGTGACCGAGCCAACCGGCAACCAACAGAAAACCGGTGAGTCTGGCAATCTCCGCGCCGCCCAGGCCCATGTTGCCGTAGAAACGCATGCGAATGGTGCCTCCTCCCAGTACCGTGCCCCCGCCATTCATGCTGAAGGAACTCGCAATCAATGCCGTGCCGAGCACCTGGCCCACCGGTAGCTTGCGCCCTAACCAGCGCAGCGCCACCAAATCCAGCGACGCGTTGAGCAGCAAACTCACGGCCGTTAGACCGAGCGAGATCGCCAGGTGCCACGGTCCGATGCGCAGCAAGGCCGCGTTGATATCGTCGAGATGGATGCCGCCCCATTCGCGATACAACGATAGCACGGCGACCACCAGTACCGCCAGCCACGCGAAGGGCAGCAGCACGGTGAACAGCCGTCTGATTTTTTCCAAATGAAGTGAGCGAACCATGCCTTGAAGCCATCCTGCGCCCTGTGGCAGGTGCGGGGGAGCTAAACTCATTCCGGGCGTGGCTTCAACCTGAAAACCGAAGTTTGAAGCGGCCAAGGCCCGAATGGTAAAACGGCGGCTCGCTTGAAGTTGGCCACGCGGAAATTTCCTCGCGGTCAACTTAAGCGGCCGCGGGGACAAGAATATGTGTTACATGATCGAGCCTTACGGCGCCGGCAACGGAATCTGAGCGGTGAGTTCCTCGATCTCTTCCCATCGGCCTTGGCCTTCACCCCAGTTCCTCGAAATCCGCGTCCACCATCAGATCGTTGGCGAGCTTTTCCACCTCGCAGCGCAAGTCGGCGAGGTGGCAGGCGCTGGGTATTTCCATCCTGATGCTGGCATGGAAGAGCCTCTCACCGGACATCGGCGCACTGCTGCACGCACTGGTGAATTCCTCGATGTTGACCCCGTGCTGCGCCAGCGCCGCAGCAATCTGTTGGACCATGCCGGGACGGTCCTGACCGACGATTTCCAAGCGGGCCTGACGCAACAGCGGTGCGGCGGCGCCACCCCGGTCCACTTGCACATGGACTGCCAACCCCTGCCGGCCCAACTCCTGCAAGGCGGCCTCCAAAGCCGCTTGGTTCTCTTTGGCGACGTGGACTTGCAGGATGCCGGCAAACTCACCGCCCAGACGGCACATCCGGCTTTCCAGCCAGTTGCCGCCGTGGTCCGCCACCAGGCGTGCCACCGTTTCCACCAAGCCCGGGCGGTCCTTGCCCATCACGGTCATCACGAGAGGGACATGCATGATTGACGTTTACCCTTTTGCGGTGGGGCTGACAAGCCTTGAAATGCCCCGACGGAGGGATGGTCCGACCCCATGCTCTACGTCGCGGCCTTGGTGGCGGCGATGAGCGGGGCGCTGAAGGCTAGCACCGCGGCGGCGGGAGCCTCCGGGTGGAGCTGGATTTGCTCGACAATGGCTGAGCCGACAATCACCCCGTCGGCTGCGGCGGCCACCATCGCGGCTTGCTGCGGAGTGCTGATGCCGAATCCGACACATACCGGAACATCGGTATGTTCTTTGATGGAGGCGACGAGGGCGGCGATATTAGCGGAGGGTGCGCCGTGGGCGCCGGTGACGCCGCTGCGGGACAGGGCGTAGATGAAGCCCTCGGCGGATTGGGCGAGGAGTTTGACGCGGTCGGGCGGGGTGGAGGGGGCGATGAGACGGATGGATTTGAGGCCGGTGGCGGCGGCGAGTTCCGGGTTGAGGGCGGCCTCATCAGGCGGCAGGTCGAGCAATAAAATGCCATCGGCGCCGGCAGCGGCGGCATCGCGGTGGAAGGCCTCAAAGCCGTAGCTGTAGATGGGATTCAGATAGGTGAAGAGGACGATGGGGGTTTGATGGGTGCTGCGGAACTCGCGGATCAACTCGAGGGCGCGGGCGGTGGTCATGCCGGCCTTGAGCGCGCGCTCGGCGGCGAGTTGGTTGACAATGCCATCGGCCAGCGGGTCGGAGAACGGCAGGCCCAATTCAATGACGTCGGCGCCGGCATCGGCGAGGCTGCGGATGATTTCCAGCGAGCTTGCGAAATCCGGGTCGCCGGCGGCGACGTAGGCGACGAAGGCAGTTTGGCGAGCCTCGCGGAGGCGGGCGAAGGTGGTGTCGAGGCGGTTGGGCATGGGAGGGGGGGAGGGATTTTGAAGGCGGAGTGAGCGCTAGCGAGCTTGGAGAAAACCGGCGCAGCCCAAAATGGCATGGGCGCAGGCAATTGTGAATTGTGAATTTTGGGTGGAAAGGAGCTTTGCGCAGTGTTGGGGGAT
>WBXE01000085.1 GCA_008932955.1 Verrucomicrobiota bacterium | reverse complement strand
GATGGTGGCGGAAAAACGATGATCGAGAACAAACTGCCGGTTTCTCCCAATCCAGGACAGACGGTCGGACTCTATCAGAATACCTCGAAGGCCTGCCCCGGTTACACGCTGATGGCACCGAAACACAATACGGTCACTTATTTGTTAGATAACAATGGCAAGATCGTCAACAGTTGGAAAAGTGAATACGAGCCCGGTCAATCTGCCCATCTCCTGCCCAACGGCCACCTCCTGCGGGCTGGCATGCTCAAGGTCCAGGGTGGCACCGGCGGCGGTGAAGGCGGCCGCATCGAGGAGTTCGACTGGAGTGGCAAGCTGATCTGGGAATTCGACCACGCCACCCGCGACTACCAATTGCACCACGACATCAAACCGCTCCCCAACGGCCACGTGTTGGCATTGATGGTGGAACGCAAGACGCTCGAACAAGCGGTCGCCGTCGGATTCACTGCGGATCAGCTCCGTGACGGCTACCTTGTGCCCGATGCCGTCGTCGAAATCGAACCGATCTATCCGAAAGGCGGCAAGATCGTTTGGGAATGGCATGTGTGGGACCATCTGATTCAAAACAGCGACAAGGCAAAACCCAACTTCGGTGAAATCGCCGCACATCCCGAACTGATCGATGTCAAGTGCAATGGCCGTGCCACACCGGCGTTCTGGAACCACATGAACTCGCTCGCCTACAATCCGAAGCTCGACCAGATCGTGCTGAGCGCCCGTGGATGTAACGAGATTTGGATCATCGACCACGGCACGACCACCAAGGAAGCCGCAAGCCACAGCGGCGGCAAACAAGGCAAAGGCGGCGACCTCCTCTACCGTTGGGGAAATCCGGCCGCCTACGGACGCGGCACCTCTAACGACCGCCAGTTGATCCAACAACACGACGCCCAATGGGTTTCGGATGGAGAACCCGGCGCGCGCCACATCACCATTTTTAACAATGGCTACGAACGCGGTTGGTCGAGCCTCGAGGAAATCGTCCCGCCGGTAGATGCCAAAGGCGGCTACACGCTCGCTTCCGGGAAGGCATACGGACCTGAAAAACCGGTCTGGCATTACGAAGCGAAGAACAGCACCGATTTCTTCTCGTCGGAAATTTCCGGCGCCCACCGCCTCCCTAACGGAAACATGCTGATTTGCGCCGGAGTCATCGGCAACTTGTTCGAAGTCACTCCCACCGGAGAAACCGTCTGGCAATACATCAATCCGATGGTGCGCGGCGGCATCCTCGCGCAGGGCGAAAACCCGGGCAAAGACATGCGCGGCCACCTCTGGAACGCCGTCTTCAAAGTCCATCGCTACGCCCCGGAGTATCCCGGCTTGAAAGACAAGGATCTAACACCCAAGGGCGTCATCGAGTTGCCTGCATCGCGAAAAGGCAAAACCGGCCTCGACAACATGGTTGAAGAACCCCGCGGCAACCGCGAGCGGCCCGAGGGCGGATCTAGCAAGTCAACTTCAGGCCAAGGTGGGGACCGCGAAGGAGGACCTCCAACCCGTGAGGAACGCCGCCAAACCAACCCAAGACCTTGATATCCCGCCCAACAACATGAAATCCCAACTATCCGCATTTCTTTTGTGCACCGTTGCCGCGTTCGGTTACGAGCGCTTGCAAGGGCCCACCGAACTGCTCTTTTCTGATAAGGAGAAGGCGTTGAGCGGCTACACGCTCTTTGGCGTCGGAAGCCGCACATTTTTACTCGATCTGGAGGGTCGCGTGGTCCACACGTGGCCGGTCGGCACTAATCCGCATTTGCTGGATAACGGCAACGTGCTCGACGCGTCGAAAGACGACCCGAGCGGATTCCAAGGGTTCAAGGAGGTCGATTGGGACGGAAAAACGGTGTGGGAATACAGCGAAAAGCGCGAAAACTATGCACCGCACCACGATTGGGTGCGCATTTTCAACAAGGTGCTCAATGCCCCCACCACACTCTATATCGCCAACAAATCGATCACCAACGACCAGGCGATCGCCGCCGGTGCAGACCCGAAAAAAGGACCCTATCGAGAAGGCCAGACGGATGCCATCGTCGAGGTGGACATGCAGGGCAAGGTGGTATGGGAATGGTGGTTTTTCGATCACGTCATTCAGGACATCGATCCATCGAAACCCAACTATGTCGGAGAAGGAAAATCGATCACCGACCATCCGGGACGCATCAATCTCAACATGCCGGGCAAACCGCTGAAGCGCGATTGGCTGCATTGCAACTCTCTCGACTACAACGCGGAGTCCGGCCATCTGGTGATCAATTCGGTGCAGGGCGAACTGTATGTGATCGACCATGACGGCACGTTCGTCGCAGGCGACGCGACGGCCGGCATCGCCAAGGCCGCCAGCCCTGCCGGTGATATTCTTTATCGCTTCGGCGATCCCGCCCGTTACGGTCAGGGCGATCCGCCGAGAGTGTTGGAAAACTGGGATTCCGCAACCTCCGGGCACAAACAGATGGGTGGCGCGCATGACGCGCACTGGATCCGCCCTGGTCTGCCGGGAGCCGGACATCTGATGGTGTTCAACAATGGACAGTATCTCTATCAGCGCACGCCGCAGTCGTCGATTTTGGAAATCAATCCGTTCCTCGACGCCGACGGCCAGGATTCAAAAAATTACGTCAATCCGCCGCTCGCTGGCTATCGACGCGAGACATACGACCACGACACGCACAACGAGCCACGCCAGGTTTCCAAGCAAATTGTTTGGAGTTATCGCTCGGTTAACAGCCATAACTTTTTCAGTCACATTGGATCCAGCGGCCAGCGCCTGCCCAACGGCAACACTTTCATCTGCTCGAATACCGAGGGACATTTCTTCGAAGTCACCAGCGACGGCAAAGTGACATGGGAATACATCAATCCGGTCACCCGTGATGGCGCGGTAAGGATGTTAGGTGATGTGATGCCGATGACCAACTCCGCGTTCCGGGCCTTCCGCTATGGCACGGACCATCCGGCATTCAAAGGCCGCGAGCTGAAACCGCAAGGCACCATCACCGAACGGGCCGAACAAGAGATCGACATCTATCCGAAACGTCGGCCACCCGGTGACCGACCACCCGGAGGTGGCGAGCGCAAGGGCCGCGGCGGACGAGGCGGCGGACAGGAAAATGGCGGACACGGCGAAGGACGCGGGGAAAGACCCAACAAGCCGGACTCATTCAACGACAAGCCCTGAAACCATTGCTTCCAATACCGCCCCCACCGACACCATGAAACCGCTCATCACCACTTTATTTGCAGCATCGCTCGTCCTGCTCCGGGCGGAATCGCCGCCAAAACCCAACTTCGTGATCATCCTCGGCGAGGGTCACGGTTGGAGCAGCACGTCGGTGCAGATGGACGACGCCGTGCCGTCGTCGAAGAGTGGCGTAACTCGAACGCCTAACATGGAGCAACTCGCAAAGGACGGCATGCGCTTCGCGAATTTCTACGCCGCCTCACCACGCTGCACGCCATCGCGCGTTGCGCTCGTCACCGGCAAGAGCCCGGCGCAACTGCACATGACATTCGTCGGCGAGGGGAAGAAAGACAGCAGTGACGTTTCTAACAGAAAGATATTGGCACCCGTGGCTTCGATGGAACTCGCCGCAAGCGAAACCACCATCGCTGAGTTTCTCAAACCGGCCGGTTATGCGACCGCCCACTTCGGCAAATGGCACATGGGCCGGGTGAGTCCCGACCAGCACGGATACGATGAGAACGACGGACCCAACAACAACGGCGGACCGGACAATGTCGCCAATCCGCATCCGAAACAATTGTACAGCATGACCGAGCGCAGCATGGACTTCATGACCCGTCAGGTCAAGGCGGCGAAACCGTTCTGCCTTCAACTGTCACACTACGCGAGCCGGCAGGGCGGCGATGCCAGTCCGGAGTCCTTGGCCAAGGTCAAGGCCTGGGGCGGCAGTCTCAGTGAACGCGAATTGGCGGAAGCCGCGGCCGACATGGATCTCGACATCGCCTTCGGGATGCTGCTCAAGAAGATCGATGATTTGGGAATCGCCAAAAACACCTATGTCATCTTCACCACCGATCACGGGACACCCGGGAAAAACTCACCGTTGACTGGAGGCAAAGGCACGGTGTCCGAAGGCGGCCTGCGGGTTCCGTTGATCATTCGGGGACCTGGCATCCAGGCAGGTGCCTGCTCGCATGTCCGCACAATCGGTGAAGATTTGTTTCCAACCATCGCCGCGCTGGCAAAGGTCGCCGGACCACTTCCCAAAGGTGTCGAGGGCGGCAGTTTCGCCGATGTATTGGCCGGTGGCGGCAAAGGCACGGTGAAACGTCCGCGTGAGGAATTCGTCGTGCATTTCCCACACTATGACAAGGATGCCATCGGACCGGCATCGGCGATATTGTTAGGTAATTACAAGCTGATCCGGGCGTATGAAACAGGAGCCTTGCAATTGTATGATATTTCAAAAGATCCCGGCGAACGCACGGATCTCGCCGAAAAAATGCCCGACAAAACCAAAGAGTTGAACCAGCGGTTGACCGAATACCTAACCGTCATCGACGCACAGGTGCCAAATTCGAATCCGGCCTACGACCCGAGCAAGCCGACTCAGGAAAGACGCGGCGGCAAAAGAAAGGAGGGCAAATGAAATGGCCAACTCTCATCCTGCTTCTGTCCTGTGGGATCGTGGCCGCACAGGGCGACGGAAACACAGAGCGACGCAAAGGAGGTTCGAAACAACCCATACAAACCTCCAAGTGCAATGATGTTCCGGCGCATCCATTTGATTTGATTCTCGGACGGCCGACCGCAAAATCGGTCACTGTCAACGTCTTGTGCTATGAGGATGTGGAAGGCTTGCTCGCCTATGGGACCGAGGCGGGCAAGCTGGACATCCGAACCGTCAAACGCCAGTTCAAGAAAGGGGAACCTGCGGAAATCGTGCTCACGCCGCTGAAGCCCAACACCGAATATCATTACCAATTCCTTTCGGCGCGCGGTCACAGCGACGAGTTCGCATTTCACACCGCCCGTCCGCCGGGCAGTCCGTTCACATTCACGATCACTGCGGATTCGCACCTCGATGAACACACCGAGCCATCCATCTATCAGCGCACCATGGCCGGCGCGCTGGCTAGCAAGCCGGACTTCCACATCGATCTGGGCGACACCTTCATGTCCGAGAAACACCCGGACCGGGAGTCCGCCGCCAAACAATATTTGGCGCAACGGTTCTACTTCGGACAGACCTGCCAGTCGGCCCCGTTGTTTCTCGTGCTTGGCAATCACGATGGCGAAAGCCCGCGCGGCCGCGGTGATGCGACCGACAGCCTGGCGGTCTGGTCCAACATGATGCGCAAACGTTATTTCCCGAACCCGGTGCCGGATGCATTTTTCACGGGCAATTCCAACAAACATCCCGAAGCCGGTCTTCTGCAGGATTACTACGCATGGCAATGGGGAGATGCGCAGTTCATCGTGCTCGACCCGTTCTGGTTCTCCCAGCAACAACGCGGCCATAAGGACAACTGGAGCCGCACGCTCGGCAACAACCAATATCAATGGCTCAAGGCAACCCTCGAAGCCAGCAAGGCGAAGTTCAAATTCATCTTCATCCATCATCTGGTCGGCGGCGCGGACAACCAATGCCGGGGTGGAGCGGAAGTCGCGCCATGGTACGAGTGGGGCGGGAAAAATCCCGATGGCACGGACGGCTTTGCGGAGCATCGTCCCGGCTGGCCCGCGCCGATCCATCAATTGCTAGTTAGAAATAAGGTCAGCGCCGTGTTTCACGGGCACGATCATCTGTATGCCAAGCAGGATCTCGATGGCATTGTCTATCAGGAGGTGCCGCAACCCGGCGCGCCGGGTAATGGCAATGTGTCACGGTCAGTCGCCGAATATGGCTACAAAGATGGTGTGATTCTCGGCAGTTCGGGTCACCTGCGGCTTGCGGTTTCCTCGACCCAGACGAAGGTGGAATACATCCGCAGCGATCAGACAGTCTCCCATGAATACGTGATTCCATCCGCAGGCGGCAAATGAAGTCAACGCCTCTATCAGCCAGCGGTTGATGAACCCTGACCTTCGATAAGTCCGGTCCACCCCTTTAGCTCAGAAAGCAATTTCTCAGCAGGCACCCTATTTCTCTTCCCATCTTTCTGGAAATCGGCTGATCTCTACGCCGTAGATGACTTACCGATCCGCACTTTTTCCCTTGATGCTTTGCATGGCGATGCCGCTCACCTCATGCGGACTTTTCAAGCCGAAGCCTCCACCAAAGGCCGCGATCAACCCCATTTTCCCGCCCTTCGGTCCGGCTTGGGCGGGCGTAGCGCAGCGAAGCCCCGCCACCGGCTCTTTCAACGGCCTTCAACACACTTGACGCCAACCGGCGACCCAGACATGCTCATCATTCAATGACGTCGTGCTCATTCACAATTCTGACGGCCGTGCTGCTGGCTCCACTGGCCATTTACGGGGCCGATGTCGCGCCGGCACCGGACTTGGCGCAAACTCAGCTGCGGCACAGAACGGCGCATTGGAAGTATCCCGCGCCGCCGCCGGTGTTGGTCAATATCACCTCGTCGGAATGGTATAAAAAGGGGACGCATGGGTCGGTGGCCGATCCGAAGCTGCAGGCCAAGCGCGAGGAAATGATTCGCCCGGTCAAGCAGTTCTGGAAACAGACCAGCGAGATGTCCGACTGGTACGTCGCCGACGGGGACGCCAAGGCCGCCGCATGTGCGATCAGTTGGCTGCGAAGCTGGGCGGACGGCGGCGGGGTGCTGGGAAAGCTCATCAGCCTGCAGGGGGATGGGACTCCCGGCGGAAAAGCTGCGGAGCATATCCTGGGTGTTTTTTTGGTGGATGTTGGATTCACCTGGATCAAACTGCAAGCCGCCGCCAGCCCGGAGGATCAGGCGGCGATCAACACCTGGCTGCGGAAGATCGCAGCGCGCGTGCGTGATTGCGCCCACGCCATCAAACCGGAAACCCGCAACAACATTTATTACGGGTACGGCCTGGGGATGATGGCCGCCGGCGTGGGAACCAAAGACCCAAGCTATATAGCCGAGGCGGCCAAGGTCTATGACTTTGCCCTGTCGGCGATCCGTGACGACGGCACATTGCCGCGGGAAATGAGCCGGGAAATCAAGGCGCTGACCTACCACAATCGCGCCTCCTGGCAGTTGATCATGATGGCGGAGCTGGCGCGCTTACAGGGGCTGGACTGGTTCGGTCACCAGAAGAGCCGGCTTTCGTTGCTGGTCAATCGCGTGGTCGAGGGCATCAAGGATCCCTCATTTTTCAACGCCAAATCCGGCCACAAGCAGTCGCCCGTACACCATCCTTGCTGGCTGCTTTACTGGCAAAAGCAAACCACCCGCCCGGCGGATGTGGATGCAGTGCTCAAGACCTTGGCGCTGGATGATTTCAGCGACCCGGACTACGGCGGCAACGTGCAGGTGATGGTCGAAAAGAACTTTTTCGAGCCCAAAACTCGACGGTGAATTGAGGCGCAGAGAAGAGGCTTTTTAAGCTGGGGCCCCGGATCAGTACAAGGTGACAGATAAATCGTGGTGGTCTCATGCATCCGGTCGCAACCCACGGTCCCTTGCCCGAATCCGCCGTTTGGAGGTTCCCGTCGCTTCTTTTCACCAAAAAACCGTCTCGCCGAAACACCGAAACACCTCTTCAATCCCCGAGTTTCCCCGCCCTCCGGTCCGGCTTGGGCGGGCGTAGCGCAGCCCCGCTACCGACTTTTCCAACGGCCCTCACCGCAAAAGCAACTTCCTGGCAATAACAGCAGGGCGGTGAGGGATGTGAGCTTCACGTTTTTCAATGAAGCTTACTTGGGGTCGAGGTTCTGTTTTAAATCCGCCTCGGTGATCACTGACTCCACGCCCTTGGCTGGGACTGCGGCCTTCGCTGTCCAAAGGATGGCATTTAAAACCAGCTTGCGTTGCTCATTATTTGCCCAGCCTTGATGAAAGTGGCCGCCGGTGAAACCAAAGCCACGGCCTCCTCCTGGCCGCTCGGCTGCCCAAGCCACGTGTTGGGGAACCTTGTTCGCCACGTCCTTCCGGACATCGGGGTTACCCGAACGCAATCCATCTGGACGGCTCATGGTGGAGTCAGGCGCCACCGCCGTCAAAATCGGAATCACGGACTTCATCCCCTCACGGAAGCGCATGTGGAAATACCACTCGTCGTTGGTGGAAAATGGATGAACTCCTTTGGTGATCGGGTGGACAGGCAATTGAGTGAAGTCCGCCTGCCAATGCGGATTGACACTCCAGATCGGGTCGCAGAATCCTCCCATCCAATTCAGAAACTCAAGGTCCCCATTGCCGGTAGGCACCTCGGTTGCCCAGTGTAAGGCCATGAAGCCACAGCCTCGCTTCATCTCCGCAGTGAGTTGCTTGAGATGATCCTCCGCCAACGCCGGATGAAAGTTATACCCATCCGCGAAAATCAAAATCGTGTCAGCGGATTTGATTTCATCCGCTGCAGGCCATTCCGCGTTGAGATGCACCTTGACATCCACTAAATTCGGCACTGACGCATTCAGGCACTTTGCCAACAACAGAACGCCTGCGTTGTGTTCATGCTCGCCGGGGCCGTGGCTCTTTACTCCGGCAATCAGCACGACGTGCTTTTTATCAGCGGCATGCGCGGGAAGTTGGGCCAAGCCCAGCGCCAATCCTAGGAAGATCGAGATTTTAAACGGGGAAATGTAAGCTAAATGTTTCATGATGGTGAGTGCGGTGTTGTGGGATGCGATTTTTTCCGGTCAAACTTCTGTATCGAGGTAGTGCTGATTGATTTGGATGGTGTACCGACACCCTCCATTTGAACAAATGCTTAAACTAACCGACACGTGATTGACGAATAGCGGAAAATGGCCCTTGAGCAACCCTGAAATGAGGCTTTCTGTGTCTTGCGGTCTTGTGTCTTGCCATCTTCTCGCCACGGCGGAACAATTCGCCCGTGAAATCCATCCCTCCCCTCCGTATCATGCCCGCCTGATCCCAACTTCAACCCATCACATGAATACCACACTCTTGCTCAACCTTGCGCTCCTTTGCTGTCTGCTTCCCGCCTCCGCGGCCGATCCGGCTCCGGCCAACACTTTAACCGACGCGGAACAGGCCGCCGGTTGGCGCTTGCTGTGGGACGGGCAGACATCCAACGGTTGGCGCACGCCCAAGGCGGATAAATTCCCGCAAATGGGCTGGGAAATCAAGGATGGCGCGCTGACCGTGCAGCCCGGCGACGGCGGCGAATCCAGCGGCGGCGGCGACATCATCACCAAGGAAGGCTTCTCGAAATTCGAGCTGCTGGTGGATTTCAAATTCACCAACGGCGCCAACAGCGGCATCAAGTATTTCGTCCAGCCTGACTTGAAGCCGATTGACAAGGTCACGGGCAAACCCGCCGCCAGCGGTTCTGCCATCGGTCTTGAGTTCCAAATCCTCGACGACCTGCGCCACCCTGATGCCAAATTGGGCCGCAATGGCAACCGCACCATCGGCTCACTCTACGACCTGATTCCCGCCGCCACCACCAAGCAAGTCAAGCCGATCGGCGAATGGAACAGCGCCCGCATTCTCGTCGCCGGCAATCACGTCGAACACTGGCTCAACGGCGCGAAAATCCTCGACTATGAGCGCGGATCGCGGGAATACCGCAAGGCCGTGGCCGAGAGCAAATTCAAGAACATCCCCGAATTCGGTGAATGGGCCGACGGCCACATCCTGTTGCAGGATCACGGCAACCGCGTGTCCTTCCGCAACATCAAGATCCGCGTCCCCCGATTACATGGTGACAGATAAATAGT